>JBCCTG010000001.1:0-23994 GCA_039198735.1 Pseudomonadota bacterium
CTGTACCCGGCGATGGAGGATTATCATCTTGACCTCATTATCGGTGAGGGGCCTTCGGCACGTTCGGTGAAGATCGACCTGCCGCGCTTCACCTTGGTGGGTGCAACGACGCGATCTGGCCTTTTGACAAAGCCGCTTCTCGACCGGTTTGGCATTCCCATGCGGCTTGATTTTTACGGTTCCAACGATCTTGCGAAGATCGTCACCCGTGGTGCCCGAAAACTTGGTACCAAGATCACTCCGGATGGCGCTGAAGAAATTGCGCGTAGGAGCCGCGGGACACCGCGGGTCACGGGCCGTCTTTTGCGCCGTGTGCGTGATGTCGCCATGGTGGAAGGCGAAGAGGCCATCACGCAAGGCGTGGCTGACCGGGCGCTTCAGCGTCTTGACGTTGACGCGCGCGGTCTCGACATGCTCGACCGGCGCTATCTCACGGTGATCGCTGAGAATTTTGGTGGTGGCCCGGTGGGGGTTGAAACCATCGCCGCCAGCCTTTCGGAAGGCCGAGACGCCATCGAGGATGTGATCGAGCCTTATCTTTTGCAGCAAGGTTTTTTGCAACGCACGCCGCGGGGTCGTCTTCTGACAGCGAAAGCCTTCGATCATTTGGGGATCGCGACACCGCGCCAGGACCCGGAGTTTTTTCGATGAATGATTTGCGCACCAACCGCACCGACTTTCGAATCTATTTCGAAGATACTGACGTTAACGGCATCGTCTATCACGCCAATTATGTGAAATATTTTGAACGTGGACGGACGGAGTCCTTAAGGGCTTCCTTTGCCAATCTCTCTTCATTGATGGAGGGGGATGACCCCACCACCTTCGCTGTGGCCAGTATGGACATTGCTTTTAAGCGCCCTGCCAGGCTCGACGATATTATCACCGTCGAGACAACGTTGGCCGAGGCCAAAGGCGCAAGGATGATCTTTGATCAGACAATCTTTCGCGGTGAAGAGCGTCTTGCTGCTGCTCACGTCATTGTCGCTGTCATCACCCTGGACGGCCGACCCAAGCGTATGCCTAAGGTGATGCGTGAGCGAATGGAAGCGCTGCTCTCGATTCTTTGACTGTCGCGTTTTCGAACCGCCAAACCGGCTCCACTTTGGCTGAAAACGCTCTAAGTATTTGTTTGGGCACAGTGCGAACGCGAAACCGGCGATCTACTTTCGCTGCTCAAGGCTTTAGCGAATAAGATCCATCAGCTCACTGCGCAAATGCCGGTCCGTCTTGAACTCACCCAAAAGCGTCCGTGTCACACATGCAATCTCAGGCTTGTGGATGCCGCGGGTCGAGATACATTGGTGGGTGCCGGATATGATCACGGCAACGCCGCGGGGCTCCAGAACCTTTTGAATGGTTTGGGCAATCTGCTCGGTCATGGTCTCTTGGCTTTGCAGGCGCTTGGAATAAGCTTCCACCAACCGCGCCAGTTTTGAAATGCCGACCACACGCTCCGCAGGCAGATAAGCCACATGTGCTGTCCCGATCATCGGTGCAATATGATGCTCGCAATGGCTTTCGAAGCGGATGTCTTTCATCACCACGATATCGTCGTAACCACCAACATCATCGAAGGTCCGCCCAAGGAGGGCTTCAGGATCTTCCTTGTACCCATGAAACCATTCATCGTAAGCATTGATCACTCGCTTAGGGGTATCAAGAAGGCCCTCACGCTCCGGATCATCGCCAATATAGCTTAAGAGGGTGCGGACTGCGGCTTCGGCTTCTTTGCGGCTCGCTGTCATGGTTCAGAGTTCCTTGATCGCTTGAAGCGTGCGAGCCGTCTCGATAGCGGCGGCCGCGGCCTCGGCGCCTTTGTTGCCGAGTTTGATCCCGGCACGGTTCATCGCTTGTTCCACAGTCTCGGTGGTCAGAACACCGAAGATCACGGGGACCCCTGTATCGAGGCCAATTTTGGCAATGCCTTTGGCAGCCTCGCCTGCGACATAGTCAAAATGCGCCGTATCCCCACGAATAACGCAACCCAAAGCCACGATCCCGTGATATTGGCCTGTTTCCGCTGCGGTTTTGGCTGCGATGGGGAGTTCAAATGCACCGGGAACCGTGACATGCGCAATGTCATCTTCACCAACGCCGTGCTTGCGCAAGGTGGCGATGGCGCCTTCGGTCAGGCGACTGACGATCATGTCGTTCCAGCCTGTATCGATGATGCAGATGCGCAAGCCTTGGCCATCTGCGCTGCCTTCAATGCGTTTCATAACTCTGACCTTTCTTTCAGGCAGCTTGCGCTTTGACAGCGAGAATATGCTGGCGGATCGCCTCGGTGGTGGTGATGGGGATGTCGTGTTTGGCGGAGAAGTCTTCAAGTTCTGGCCGGCGCGCCATGGTGCCGTCATCGTTCATTACTTCGCAAATCACCGCCCCCGGACGAAGTCCCGCCAGCTTAGCCAGATCCACCGACGCTTCCGTCTGGCCACCGCGCGCGAGGACACCTTCAGGATGAGCGCGCAGCGGGAACATATGACCAGGGGCCACGAGGTCACCGGCTGCGCTTTCAGGGTTGATCAGCACCTCGACTGTTCGTGCACGGTCGGGTGCTGAAATCCCTGTGGAGACGCCCGTCCGCGCTTCCACGGAAATCGTGAACGGTGTGCCGAACCCGGATTTGTTCTCTTCGGTAGGAACCATGGGTTTGAGGCCGAGGCGGTCAACGATTGCGGGATCGAGGGCGCAGCAGATGAGGCCGCGGCCGTGCCGCGCGCAAAAATTGATTGCGGCGGTATCGGCGAACTCCGCGGCAATGACCAAATCACCTTCGTTTTCACGACCTTCGTCATCGGCAATGATGACGAACTTGCCTTGGGCAAGTGCTTCGATAGCGTTCTTGACGGGGACGAAACCGCTCATAGGGCGCGCTCCTTCAGGATTTTCTCTGCAAATTTGGCCATGATATCGACCTCCAGATTGACCGGGTCCCCCGGTTCTTTCGTTGTCAGTGTGATGAGGGATTGGGTATGCCGGATCAGCATCACCGAAAAAGATGTGTCATCGACTTCCGTGACGGTGAGGCTCGTCCCGTCGATGGCGATATAGGCTTTCTCGACGATATATTTGAGAAGCTCTTTAGGCGTCTCAATCGTCACCCACAGGGCGTCACCGTCGGGACGCTTAGTTTTGACCGTGCCCGTCCCATCGACATGGCCTTGCAAATAATGACCACCGAGCCGCGTGGTGGGCAGGGCTGCGCGCTCAAGATTGACGCCTGCACCCTCGCTTAAGGCACCAAGGCTTGTGCGGCGCAAGGTTTCGGGCGCCAGACCAAAGGTGGCGGTGTCTCCATCGAGGTGTGTGACGGTGAGACAGACGCCTTGCACGGCAATGCTATCGCCGAGCTTGGCATCCTCCGTGGTCACCGGCCCGGATACGATGAGGTCGACGCCTTCGGCTCCATGGTGGAGGGCCCGCACTTGGCCGACTTCTTCAATCAGTCCCGTGAACATATCAGGCTTTTTCCTTTCTGATGCCGCGCAGGAGAATGTCGTCGCCCAGGCATTCGGTTTTGATCGAGGTGAGATGCAAGGCTTCGGCCAGGCGCGCAGGGCCATGACCAGCAATGGCAGGCTTACCGCCGCCCATGATCATTGGCGCCAGAAACGCCCAGACCTCGTCCACCACACCGAGATCGAAGGCCGTCCCCAGAAGGGTGCCGCCGCCTTCGATCATGACACTGATGATATCGCGAGCCCTTAAAAGCTCAAGAACCTGGCGCAAGGGTAGACGCCCATCGAGGAGGGGCAGGTGCATGATCTCGGCGCCTTCACGCTCAAGCGCTTTGGCCGCTCGGTCCGATGCATCCTCTTGGCAAAACATCAGCACGGGGCCGGGGGTTGTGAAGATCTTGGCCGAAGGCAGGGTGCGCAGACGTGAGTCGAGAATCACTTTGCAGAGGGGAGCGGCTTCTCGGCCCTCCGGACGCGGATCAAGCCCTGGATCATCGGCCAAAAGGGTGCCGCTGCCCACCAGGAGAGCGTCGGAGCGCTGGCGCAGATCATGACCGCGCTGACGGGCCGCGGGGCCAGTGATCCACTTCGATTCGCCCAGCGTCGTGGCTGTGTAACCGTCGAGGGTGGCGGCAAACTTCGCCGTGACCCAAGGGCGCGTTGAGGTCAGGGAAAAGAGCCATGGCCTGATCAGGTCTATGGCTTCACCGGTGAGGGGGCTGTGTTCTGCGGGGATACCGGCCTTGCGCAAAGTCACCGCGCCGCCGGACGCTGCGCCATTGGGGTCGGCCACGGCATAAACCACTTTGGCAATCCCCGCATCGATCAACGCTTGGGTGCAGGGCGGTGTGCGCCCGACATGGTTGCAAGGCTCAAGCGTGACGTAAGCCGTCGCGCCCTGGGCCGCACCCCCCGCATCGCGGATCGCCTCGACCTCGGCATGGGGTTGCCCCGCTGCGCGGTGCCAGCCTTCGCCAACCACCGCGCCGTCTTTCACCAGAACGCAGCCGACCATGGGGTTCGGAGAGGTGAACCCTTCGGCGCGCTTGGCCAGCTCGATCGCGCGATGCATATAATAGGTGTCTTGCAGACACGCCTCCTTCTCAATCCAAGCTTTGTGAAGGGGCGCCTAGCCAAAGAGACAGACACTTGATGTGTGCAAAGGGCGTATGGCCCCGCGCACAAACAAGCGCCTTTAAAGCACCGCTAAGGGGTGCTTCGTCTCCGGCTGAGCCTTCTACCATCCGGACTATCACCGTCGGCACCGGATTCGCACCGGTTCCTGCTTTCACGTTGCCTCGAAACCGAGGCTCCGCTTCCGCTCGCGGGCTGACAAACGCTTCCCCGAGGAGAAGATTTGATCACCGCCGGTGGGGACTTTCACCCCGCCCCGAAAGCTCAATGTCTCATGAACTTAAGCTTTTCGGTCTAACGCGACAAGATCCAGCGCTCAGCGTCTTTTGCCGCGGGGATTTCTCCGGTAACGTTGACGCGAAAACCCTTGGGGGGAGAGGCTATGCCGCGTTTCATTCTCACTGCTATCCGGCTCTTTGCAGCGATCGCGCTGGTGACCGCCCCTGCGACGGCGCAGCCCGACAGTTTCGCCGGTGTCGTGGACCGGGTGCTGCCCAGTGTCGTGAACATCTCCGCTCTTCCCACAGGTGCCGGGGCATCGGTTTCTGAGCCTGTGGCCTTGGGGTCAGGATTTGTCGTCGACCCGCGTGGTTTGGTGGTGACCAACAATCACGTTGTGGAAAACGCCCAGAACATCGTCGTCATATTCGGTGATGGACAGCAATACGCCGTGACACGCGCTGGACGGGATGTCGAAACGGACCTGGCTTTGCTCCGCATTGATGATGCCGACCGCCGTTTTCCGGCTCTGACGTTTGGCGATAGTGACAATGCGCGGGTGGGTGATTGGGTGCTGGCTATCGGCAATCCCTTCGGTCTTGGTAGCTCCGTCAGTGCCGGGATCATTTCCGGGCAAAGCCGCGATATCGGTGCCGGGCTTTATGATCAGTTCATTCAAACCGATGCTGCCATCAACCGCGGCAATTCCGGTGGGCCTCTTTTTGATAGCCGTGGCCGGGTAATCGGTGTGAACACCGTGATTTTCAGCCAATCGGGCGGTTCTGTCGGTGTCGGTTTCGCCATTCCCTCAAGTCTGGCTGAGCAGGTGGTGGAGCAGCTTGAGCGTGATGGGCACACGAGCCGCGGTTATCTCGGCGCCTTTCTCGACGATGTCGATCCCGTCACCCGCGAGCGTTTGGGCCTTGGCCGGGAGGAAGGCGCGCTGGTCACAGGGATTGCCGTTCTCAACGGTCCCGCTGCCCGCGCAGGGCTTCAGGCAGGCGATGTGATCGTCTCCTTTGGATCGGAGACAATCGAAGGCCGCCGGGAGCTGACCCGTATCATTGCCAACACGCCGATTGGACGTTCCGTACCCGTTGTCTATTTGCGCGCAGGAGAACGCCGCCGGGTCAATGTGACCCTGGTGTCGCGCGAGGATCGTCTGGCGCAAGGTGCTGATCCTCAGATGTCGGAGCGGGAGCTTGCTGGTCTTCGTGTACAGACGGTCTCATCAGATCTCGCCCGGCAGTATGATCTGCCCAAAGGTATCGAAGGCGTGGTCGTCACAGGCATTGCCAACCATTTGAGCACCTCCGGCCTGCGTCCAGGTGATGTGATCCTGGAGATCGGCTGGGACCAGGCCGAAACGGTGGAGACTGTGGAATCGCATCTCCAGCGGCTCCGCGAAGCGCGTTCAGGTCCTGTGCAGATCCTCGTGCGCCGCGGCGATCGTCTCTTCTACGAGACACTTCTTCCTTAGAGCATAGAATAGCGAAAGCGGATCACCGGTTTCGCGTCTGCAATAGGCCATAACAAAGACTGAGGGCCGTTCAGTTTCAAACGGCTCTAAAAGGGACCCCCTCGCGTCAACGGTTTGTCACGTCTTAACGCTGGTCTCGAGCGCGAGGGCATGCAGGGTGCCGCCCATCTTGCCTTTGAGTGCCTTGTAAACCAATTGATGCTGCTGCACCCGGTTCAGACCTTGGAATGCTGCTGAGGTCACCCGTGCACGATAGTGGTCGCCATCCCCCGCAAGGTCTTCGATCTCCACTTCGGCGTCGGGCATGGCCTCCAGGATCATGGATTTGATGTCGGTGTCTGTCATGGGCATGGCGTGATCCTCATCGGGGGTCTTGAAGAGTTGGGGCAGGGTGCTGGCGTGGACGGCGGCCAGATCGGTGATGACCAGACGATCGTCACCGTCCAGAATGAGATCGGCGCCGCCGAAAAGGCCAAGACGTGAGGCTTGCAGGCCAGCCATCGCGGCCTTCAAAACAAAATTGTCAGCGGTTTCGGCCGGAACGGCAACGAGGTAGCGGCCCTGATCCTCACCGAACCAATAAGCTGCCCGGCGCGCCTGCACCGGCGTGGTCATGGCCAAACCCATCCCCGCGGCCAGGCTCATATCCGCCGCCGCTGCCAGAATGCCGCCATCGGAAACATCGTGCACGGCACTGACCCGCTCTTCGGCGATCATCTTACGGATGAATTCGCTAGCCTTCTTCTCCGCATCGAGATCAACGCCGGGGGCCGCGCCGTCCTCAATACCGAAAAGGGTGCGCAGGTAAAGCGACTGGCCCAAATGCCCACGGGTGGTGCCAATGGCAATCAGGGCATCCCCCATCTCAGCGCCAGCGACGGTGGCGTGTTTCTCCGCATCGTGAAGAAGACCCACAGCGCCGATCGACGGTGTGGGCGGGATCGGTGCGCCATCGGTCTCGTTGTAAAGCGAGACATTGCCGGAAACCACCGGCGCACCAAGGGCCTGCGCAGCCTCGCCCAAACCTTCGATGGCACGGACGAACTGGCTCATGATCTCAGGCTTTTCGGGATTTCCGAAATTAAGGCAGTTGGTGATGGCCAATGGCTCGGCCCCCACGGCGGAGAGATTGCGGATGGCCTCGGCCACCGCCTGCTTGCCCCCTTCGAAAGGATCAGCAGCGCAGTAGCGCGGTGTGCAATCGGCAGTCATCGCCAGGGCTTTCGTCGTTCCGTGCACCCGCACAACGGAAGCATCGCCGCCGGTGATCAGTGTATCGGCCATCACCGAGCTGTCATATTGCTCAGTGATCCAAGTGCGCGAGCAAAGATCTGGCGAGGCCATCAGACGGCTGAGCGCCAGGAGCATTGAGTCCGCCCCCGGAGCGTCGGCGAGGTTCACATCGGTTTTCTCCTCTTCACTGCGCACTTTGGCCACGGCATTGGCGGCTTCGAGATTATACGCGGCACTCTTGAAGGCATCAAACACATCCTCCGGCGCATCGGCGGTTGAGCGCGCGTGGATCGTCAGTGTACCCTTGGCTTCGCTGATGCCAAGGGCGCCGACAGCATCACGGTTGTGCAGGGTTTCCGACACCAAGGCCTGGGCGATGTCAGCCAAAGCCTGCTCACCTTGGGTGAGGATCACTTGGCACTCACGGAAGGTGACCACAGGGTCATCAAGGGCCGGAAAAACCGGCGCTGCTTCCTGCGGACGGTCATAATTGGGTGCTTCATCCGCCAGCGGACCAAGGGGGAGGTCGCATTCGGTCTCGCCTTTATGCTCGATCACCAGGCGGCCCGTGTCCGTGGTTTGACCAATGACGGCAAAGTCGACCTGCCATTTGTCGAAAATCGCGCGCGCCTTCGCCTCTGCGCCAGGTTTGAGAACCATCAGCATGCGCTCTTGGCTTTCGGACAGCATCATCTCATAGGCGGTCATGCCCTCCTCACGCTGAGGGACGTCGTCGAGCTTGAGGTGGAGGCCGCCTTCGCCCGCCGCCACACCGCCGGAGGCCATCTCCACAGATGACGAGGTAAGCCCCGCTGCCCCCATGTCTTGGATGGCGATGATCGCATCCTCGGCCATCAGCTCAAGGCATGCCTCCAAAAGGAGCTTCTCCATGAACGGGTCGCCCACCTGCACCGTGGGGCGTTTCTCTTCGGAGGCTTCATCAAACTCGGCCGAGGCCATGGTCGCGCCGTGAATGCCGTCGCGCCCTGTTTTGGACCCGACATAGACGACGGGATTGCCCGCACCCTTCGCGGCGGAGAGGAAAATCTTGTCCTGATCGGCAATGCCCACGCACATGGCGTTGACCAGGATGTTGCCGTTGTAACGCGCATCGAACCCGGTCTCGCCGCCCACTGTCGGAACACCCATGCAATTGCCGTAACCGCCAATGCCCGCCACCACGCCGGAGAGCAAATGCTTCGTTTTCGGATGATCGATGGCGCCAAAGCGCAATGCATTGAGCATCGCCACGGGCCGCGCGCCCATGGTGAAGACATCCCGCATGATGCCGCCAACGCCGGTGGCCGCGCCCTGATAGGGCTCGATGAAGCTTGGGTGGTTGTGGCTCTCCATTTTGAAGATCACCGCTTGGCCATCGCCGATATCGACGACCCCTGCGTTCTCCCCCGGCCCATGGATGACCTGTGGTCCCTCCGTGGGCAGATGTTTCAGATGCCTGCGCGAGGATTTGTACGAGCAATGCTCGGACCACATGACCGAGACGATGCCCAGCTCCAAAAGGCTCGGCGCCCGCCCGATCGAGGCACAGAAGCGGTCATATTCATCTTGGGTGAGGCCGTGCTCGGCAATCGTTTCGGGCTCATGGGTCATGGGCTTGTGAATGCCCCCACTTTGTGCCTGAGGCAAGAGAGGCGCCAAAAGGGCTGGGGCGGAGGGTTTTAGATCAAGGCTATGCCTGAGACATAAAGGTGGAGGACCCTTACAAACACCCATGTGCTGATCAGGCCGCCCACGATCGCGCTTGCATCCCCCAAGAGTGAGGTGCCACTGGCGCCCCGGTCCCCACGGGCGCGGTAGGACACACGATCCAGAACGCCCCAGGCGAAAAAGGCGCCAAAAACGGTCAAGCTGCGGCTGTCGCCATTGACCAAGAGATGCGCGAAGCTGCCCAAGATTGTGCCCAAAGACATCGGATGCCCGGCCCAGGACTTGATCCGCCCCGCAGGCAAATAAGACGCGGCGAAAAGGATAAAAGCCGCCCCCATCAGAAGATAAGCCGCAGGAAGGCCCCATTCGGGCGGTGTGTAGACCACGTCCGTCGGCGTGCGCTTCCAACCCATGACAAGCATCACAAAGCCAACGAGCGATAGCGCTGCGTAAAGCCCTTTGTAGGGCATCTCGCCCAGGTTAGCGATGAGCGCCCCGCGAAGCCCCCGCGCATAAGCTGTGAACAGATGCGTCCCGATGAAAAGTGCAAGGCCCAAATAAAGAAGCGACACAAGGGGTTCCTCCGTCCAGGATAGAATAGCTTGAACGTCACCCAGATCAAAAGAGTCTTCCAGTAGGGGCCACTAAGCTCCCAGCGCTTCCACCAGTCCCTTGAAGAACTGCGGCCCGTGGTCGCTCGCCAGCATCGCCCGTTCAGGGTGGGGCATGAGGCCTAAGGTTCGTTTGTCCTCGGACACGATGCCGGCGATAGCGCGGGCGGACCCATTGATGGGTTCAGCATACCGGAACGCAATGCGGCCCTCACGTTCGAGGCTGTCGAGGACGGCTTCGTCAGCTTGGTAATTGCCGTCGTGGTGGGCCACGGGGAAACGGACGTACCCGCCGCTTTCATAGCCGCTCGTGTAAGGCGAGGCGACATTATCGACGCGCAAAGTGACAGGCCGGCTGACAAAGCGCTGGCCCTCATTGGGCATCAACGCGCCAGGCAGGAGACCCGTTTCGCAGAGGATCTGAAAGCCATTGCAAATGCCTAAAGTGGCGCCCCCAGCCTTCGCACGTTTGATCACCGCATCCATGATCGCCGATCGCGCAGCCATGGCGCCGGGCCGCAGATAATCGCCATGGGCAAACCCGCCGGGCAGCACCACGAGATCGAGACCATCGGGCAGGTCCATATCACCATGCCAAAGCATCTGAGGCTCCTGGCCGGTGACAGAACGCAAGGCGACTTGGGCATCACGGTCGGAATTGGAGGCGGGAAAGACGATAATCGCGGTCTTCATCCTCTCGCCATTAACGCCGGTCTTCCGAATGGGCAAGAATGCTCTCTTAGCCTCAAGGCCTTGGTCTTGAGCTTTTACTGCGGTGCAAGATTTTCCGGCGTTTACCAGCGATCAGCGCCGCGCTGAGCACCACAATGGCCATAATATGGATCCCCGGCGGCAAAGGGGCTGGCACAGCCTTGGCAAAAGTCGCCTGGCGCCGCCGCACCTCGGCGACAAACTCATCGACATGGATCTCCGCATGGGTGGGTCCAGAAGGCTCGAAATAGATCAATTGGAAGGTTTGGAGATTGCGATCCTCATCGAGATCGACCTCCTCGTCCTCGAAAGATCGCTGACCATCGAAACGGCCGATAACGTCTTCGCCGAGCGTCCGTTGAAAAACGTCATCGCTCATGGCTGCATTCTTTTCCTGCATCCCTGTGAAATCGATCAGGCCACTGAAGACAAAGGTAGAATTTTGAAGCTGCCCATGGTTTCCGCTCAAAGCGTCTGCGTCGTGGCCCAGGAATTCGGATAAGTCGCGGTGATCATCGTCTTCATCAACGCCGCCCTCAGCCTCGACCAGGACAGCAGTGCTATGGGCTATGCCCATGCCTATGACCAAAACGACCAAGAGAATGCGAAAAGCACGCACCGCAAGACCTCCAAGCTACACGCGGAGGTTTATAGGTGTGAAAACATCGCGAAAAAGTTGCGCCAGGTGGGGCGCTTCCTTTCTCAAACCTTAAAAGAGGCGCAAAAAAAAGCGCACCGCGTGCGCCTTGATAAATGTCTGCATTGAGCAGGAAGGCTTACTTAATTTTGCCTTCTTTGAATTCGACATGCTTGCGCGCGACGGGATCGTATTTTCGCACGACCATTTTCTCGGTCATGGTGCGGGTGTTCTTTTTGGTCACGTAAAAATATCCGGTGCCTGCTGTCGAGTTGAGGCGGATTTTGACGGTCGTTGGTTTGGCCACGGTGTCACCTAAAAGAGGGATCGAAAACTTGAGAAGCGCGGGGTCTAAAGGCTGAGGCCGCGCTGTCAAGCAAAAGCGCATGGCGGACAGCCAAAGACCTACCCCTCCATGTGCGTGAAGCCTGCAGCTTCATCCCAACCATGCGCTGGAGTTTCAAGTCTGATACTGGTTCTCAACTTCAATGCAAAAGACTCGCATTCAAATTGCGACCGATTTTCAAAGTCATACGCAAAGATAGTTGGGAGAAATGCTTGAAGAGATGGGCCGGGACTGATAGCTGTGCATGGAATCATTTACGGAGTTCCTCCCCATGTCGATGCACTGTCAATCTTGCGCTTTTTTCAACGGATCCGATAGCGAATGCCGTCGCTATGCACCGCAGCCTGCTGAGGGCGAAAAGAAAGCCTCATGGCCCACTGTTGCTGCCACCGATTGGTGCGGTGAATTCAAAGCCGACAACGAGAAAGCCAAAAAGGCATCGTAACGTCGCTTCTGGTGGTAGATTGCAAAACCGGCCTTTGGGCCGGTTTTTTTGTGCGCCATATTTTCTTGAGTCTTGGAAGTGCGAGCAACATCCTAAAGCAGTGTTTTTGCGAATGTCTCGCAAAAAAGCTTGAGGTGCAGATGAAAATGATTATCATCTACCCATGGCTGATCAAGACGACCTCCGTTTCATCCAACACTTCCGCGCCCTGGCTTTCGGTGACGATGCGCAGAGGGATCATGTGCGGGCTGCGTTGAGCGAAAGTCCCGGCCGGGCGGCTGGTCGTGTGACCCTGTGGGCACTGGATCGCAGCGCCCAGCTTCTTCGCCGTTTTGGGCGACGTCAGCTTGAGAAAAGCACCGCTCCGGTGCCGACATCCCAGGAACTCAAACTGGTGGAGGTTCTCCGTGCCTTGCGGGATTATGACCGGTTCGCCGCTGCCAATGCCGCTTTGTGGCTTGTGCCCCAGCGCGAGGTCGCGGGGCTCCTCGACCGTCTTGCGCCGCTGACGAGCTATTATCCTGCCCTCGAAACCGGTCGCCGCGCCGCCCAAGCGTAAGCGGCCAGCGCTGCGGCAATCCCTAAAGATAGCCCTGTCGGTCCGAAAGCCTGGCGCAAGACACCCGCCAACAGTGGCCCAGCAATAGCCCCAACGGCGTAGGTGAAGACAAACCCTGTGTTGGCTGCGGCCAGGGCCGTGCCTTTGTAGCGGTTGCCAATCTCCACAAGACCTGCGGTGTACATGCCGCCCACCATCCCGCCCCAGACAAACAAGACGGCATAAAGCGCTAGGATCTCCGCCTGAACGGCAGGAACCAGCATGGCGAGACCCGCGGCAAGTGCTGCGCAGGCGCCGATGATTTTCCGCGGCGGAAAGCGATCCGCGAGCTGTCCCACAGGGATCTGCGCGGCCAAAAGGCCCAGTCCATAAACAGTGAGGGATTGCGCGCCCACACCCACGCCATGGCCAATCTCTACAGCGAGGATGGGTAGGAAGATCAGCATGGCGCTCTCCACCCCAGCGAACATGGACGAAGCGCCGAAAAGCACAGGATCAGACCGAATGGCTTTGAAAATGTTGCCTTCGCCTTCGCTGGCAACCTGCGGTGCCACCACGAAGAAAAGCGGGATCGCGGCGGAGGAGAAAACAAGCGCGCCGACGATGAAAGGCAGAAACCCTTGATAGCCTGTGAGATTGAGGAGCAGCGGCCCACCGGCAAAGCCCAGCGCGAGGCTTGTGCCGTAAACACCGATGATCTTCCCGCGCAGGTGATCCGGTGCCAGCCCGTTGATCCAAATCTCTGATGCCGCGAACAGTCCCGCGCCGCCGATCGAAAAGATAAAGCGCAAAGGATACCACCAGAAAATCTGTGAACCCGCTGCGTAAACAAGCAGATACGGCACCACCATGATGACGATGCAGATCAGGAGGAAGGGTTTCAGACCGATCTTGGCTATGATCTTCGGGTAGAGCGGCGCCCCCAAAAGCGCCGAAATGGCTGCAAAAGCAGTGTTCAGACCAATCCCTGCATCGGAAACACCGTAGTCTTCGAGGAGCACCGAGAAGAGGGGGATCGAATGGCCAAAGCCCGCGCCCGCAACCGAAATTGCAGCGATGGCAGCCATGATGCTGAGATAAGGGATCCGCCCATCCACGGGCGTGTTCGCCGACATGGAATCAGTGCGCATTTCTAACAAGGCAATGCGGTCGAGAAGCCCCATTCATAAAGGGCCTATGAAAGGGAAGCGGCGCCAGAGCAAGATGTCCGGACGCCGCTTGGGGAGGTTTCTAAAAATCTTAGAGATTCGAAAAGGGTACCCGTTTAAGCGGCGACGACCTCATTCACCTTCGAGCGTGACATGCGACACTCGATGGTTTGATCCTCGCCACCGACAACGACAGCTTCAAGGGTCAGAACACGGTTGCGGTTGCCTTGATCATCGATGAAGCGGAGCGAAAACTCCTGGCCAGCCATCAGACCAGCATCATCGATCGCCGCACGGCAATTGTTGATGTCGTCATTGATACCAGCGTGGGCGGTGCCGAGAAGGGCCGTCATAAGGGCCGCGGACAGGGTCAATTGAGTGATGTTCAGCACGGTATGGTCCTCTGCATTGTGCGATGCAGCACAGCTAGACATGGGTTATCATAAAGTCAAATATAGGATCAAAAAATCTGTTATCAGGAATCTTTATGAGTAGAGCCCGTCTCGAAGACCTCGATATGAACCTTATCGTGACGTTGCATTGGCTTTTGACTGAGCAATCCGTCACCCGCGCCGCGGCGCGTCTCGGTGTGTCGCAACCCACGGTCAGCCACGCGCTGGGGCGCTTGCGCACGCTTCTTGGTGATCCGCTTCTGATCAAGTCCGGTCGGACCATGCTGCCGACAAAAAAGGCGGAGGCGCTTCAGCCCCGCGTTGCGGAAGCCATCGACCGCATGCGCGAATTGCTGTTGGAAGAAGAAAGTTTCGATCCGAAAAATCAAAGCGGTAAATTTCGCATTGCCGTCACCGATGGTGTGGCAACGGGCGTGATCAAAGCGTGGCAGTCGGGGGTGCTGGCTGAAGCGCCCGCGCTTGAGCTCGACCTCTTGCAGCCCGCGATCCCCCAGGCGCAGGATCTTATCGCTGGAAAAATCGATGCGATCATCCTGCCCGAGCCAAAGATGCTGCACCTACCGCCGGGTATTGATGTCGATGAATTTGTCCGCAAACGGCTTTTTACGGAACATTATGTGACGGCCGTGCGCCGTGGTCATCCCTTGGCCAAGAAGATGACGGAAGAGACCTTCGTCGCCGGTGACCACATCTTGATCAATCCTGAGGGATTCGATGAAGGCTTGGTTGATCAGATTCTAGCCGCAAAAGGGTTGAAGCGAAGGATCGCTTATCGGTCAGAGACGTTTTTGTTGGCTCTGGAGGTGCTTCTGAACTCAGACTGTATATTGACCGGCACGAGCACGATGTTCCATTCGGCCCGAGCCGATGTCGAACTTGTTCCGTGTCCGGCGGTTCTACCCAGCTTCGATTTTTTCATCGGCTGGCACCCCAATTGGACCCATGACCCGCAACACCGTTGGATTCGTGATCGGCTCATAGCAGAGATGCAGAAGATGTGAATTCAAAGGTCTGAGGCAGTATCAGAGGGCGCGAGCGCCCCCTGACAACGCGAGTATGATCTACGCGGCTTCACCGTCATTGGTGATGATACGCGGTTTGGAAGGCGCTTCGTCGCCGCCAATAGCGATCTTGCGCGGCTTCATCGCCTCGGGGATTTCGCGTTCCAGCTCGATATCGAGAAGGCCGTTCTCAAGCTTGGCGCCGCGCACTTTGAGGTGCTGGGCCAGTTGGAACCGGCGCTCGAAACTGCGTCCAGCAATGCCCTGATGCAGGAACGTGCGTTCAGCGTTCTCGGCCGAGCGGCTGCCGGTGACGCGCAGACTGCGGTCCGTGACCTCAATATCGAGCTCATCTTCCGAGAAGCCCGCCACGGCTAAGGTGATGCGGTAATCGTTCTCGTCGACGACCTCGATGTTGTAAGGGGGATAACCGCCGGTTTCCGCCTTGCTCAGCCCATCGAAAAGCTCGTTGAGCATGCGGTCGAAGCCGACCGAGGTGCGGTAAAGGGGGGTCATATCGTAAGATCTCATGTCCATCTCCATTGAGCAAAGACAACTGCCCATCCACTGAGCAGAGTTTGGTTTCCGAGCCCTGGGGCACGATCGGACCCATTATGGCGTCCGACAAAAAAGAAATGGGTGCCGTGCCACAAGCGTTCAAGAGGTTACAGACCTGAGACTTGTGGTAACATTGAGACAGGCTAGGGAGAGACAGTCGAATGATGAGGGGTTCTCGATGACTGACCGAATCTTGCTTATTTTGGCGCTCGGTGCGCTGACCGCCTGTGGTGAACCGGCGCCTGCGCCCCAAGACGCGCCGCCGCCGCCCGAACCCATCTTGATGGATGATCGCGACGCCGATGATGTCGCTCGGGCTGATGAGATGGCTGGCGAAGCGGCGATGTCCGACGGCGATCAGGCCCTTGCTGCCCTTGAGGCAGCCGTTGCATCGGATATCCGCACAGCCGAAAACAAGCAGCGCGACGCGTTTCGCAATCCCGTGGAAACCCTCGCTTTCTTCGGTGTCGAGCCAGATGATACCGTGGTCGAGATCTGGCCGGGCCGTGGTTGGTACACGGAGATTCTCGCTCCTTACATCGCGCAAGGCGGCGGCACATATTATGCCGCCGGATTTGATCCGATGTCGAACAGTCAGTTCTTCCAAAACGCGATCACAGGGTTTCAGACCAACTTCGTTGAGCGTCCCGATGCGTTTGGCGACATCAAAGTCTCCGTTTTGAGCCAGGCCAATCAAGAGATCGCACCGCCCGCCTCGGCGGATGTGGTGCTCACCTTTCGCAATGTGCACAATTTTGAGATGGGCGGTTGGACCGCCCAAGCCTTTGCCGCCTTTTATGAGGCGCTGAAACCTGGCGGAACGCTGGGTATCGTCGATCACCGTTTGCCTGAGCAAGCGGACTCCATGGCCGAGAAAACTTCAGGCTACGTCAAAATGTCGACGGTGCGCCAATATGCTGAGGACGCAGGCTTCGTTTTCGATGGCGCTAGCGAGGTGAACGCCAATCCCAATGATGATGCCGATCATCCCTTCGGCGTTTGGACGCTTCCGCCGATCAGTCGCCTTACGGATCAAAACGGCGAGTCCCCCGATGGTTTCGATGCGGCGCAATATGTTGCCATCGGTGAAAGCGACCGGATGACCGTGCGCTTCAAAAAACCTCTCGCACCTGAGGAAGCCTTGCTTGAGTAAGGCGGCTGAGACATGGCTCGACGATGCCAAAGGGCTTTTTCAAGAACCCTTTGGCGGCGTTTTGCGGATGGAGTGTACGGATGATGGCTCCTCGCTGTGGGTGGATGGTCGCGGCGACGAGGTGAGCGTCAGTGAAAAAGCGCCTGCTGAGGTGCAATCACGCTTTTGCCTTTGGCGCAGCGACCGGGCCACACTCATGTCCGTTCTTTCGGGGCAACGCCATCTGGAAACCGCCTATACAGGTGGTCGTTTCAAGATCAGCGGCGACATGGCGGTGATGGCCAGGTTGTCGCTCAAGGGGGCTGAATGATGTCTGCGCGTGTTGTCGATGTGGCGTCCGTTCCTTTACCGTCAGGGACGTATGCGGAGGAAGTCGAGGCTTTCGACGGCGCTTGCCTGCGCATCGTCCATTACGGTGGTCCTGGCACACGGGGCACGGCACTGATCATCCCAGGCTGGGCCGAGCCATCGGAGAAATATGCCGAAGTGGCCTTTGACCTCATCGACCGCGGGTTCAAGGTCGTATGCTGCGACCCCCGCGGGCAGGGGCTCAGCCAGCGGTGTACGGACGAAGATGGCCGCTGCCGCATTGATGATTTTCAAAAGCATGTCCACGACCTTGGGACCATTGTCGATCATCTTGGCGCTGATCGCTTAACCCTTGTGTGTCACTCTTTGGGCGGCTTGATCGGTCTTTCGTGGCTCGCCGGGGGCGGGCATGCCGATGCTGTCGCGCTTTCGGCCCCTGCTACACGTATCATCCCGTCACCTCTCACCCGCGGATTGGCGCGGGGGCTGGCGGGTGTTTTGGTTGCGGCGGGATTGGGTGATCAGCCCCTGCCGCGCAAGAACAACGCCATGACCTTTGAGGGCAACTCCTTGACCTCAGACCCGGCGCGGCACGGTGTGTTGCGTGATCTTCTGATTGCTGACGAAGCCCTCGCTCTCCCGCAGGTGAATTTTCACGTCGTCAAGGCCATCCATGAGGCGCAAGCCCTGTTGCAGAAGCCTGAAGTGATCGCGAAACTCCCCGCACCGATTTTGCTCGTCAGCGCCGCATTGGATAGCTGGGTTGACCCCACCCATCATGATATTTTGGCCAAGCGCTACCCTGATGTCTTTGACGTGGTGAAGGTCGAAGGGGCTCTGCACGAGCTGTTCATGGAACAAGATCAGTACCGGGATCAGTTCTGGGATGCATTCGATCTTTATATCGACAAAATGATCCCCAAAGAGGCAGCCGAGCCTCAAACCGTTTCAGCGGACAGCACGTAAGTCCCGCCTGCATCTTCCAAAACTGTGCCCTCAAGCACCAGTTCCAAAAGACCTAAAGCCACCGCGCCCGGCGCTGCTGCGGCCTCGGCGATCAGCGTGTCTTTGTGGGTCGGTGTGAAGCTTAAAAGCTCCAAGAGTTGATCGCGCAGGCCGCCTTCCACCTCCTCTTCGTCCTCATCGGTCCATTCGGGCCCTGACGGTTCGAAGAGAGCTTGCGACCCTGTTTCAAGCTCGGTGATCACATCCTCCGCACTGCGCAGAAGGACTGCCCCGCGCCTTAAAAGGCTGTTGGTCCCTGCGCATCGCGGGTCAAGCGGTGATCCGGGTACGGCGAAAACCTCGCGCCCTTGCTCCGCTGCTAGCCGCGCAGTGATCAGTGTCCCTGACCGTTCGGCGGCTTCCACCACCACCACGCCGCGGCTGAGGCCTGAGACGATGCGGTTGCGTTTGGGAAAGTCTTTGGCACGGCCGGTCATCCCTAAGGGCTGTTCGGAGATCACTGCCCCTTGATCTGCGACGGATCGGTATAACGCCGCATGCTCAGGCGGGTAGATGCTGTCCGCGCCGCCCGCCAGGACGGCCACCGTTCCCGTGGGAAGGGCGGCTTCGTGGGCTGCGCCATCAATGCCCCGCGCCAGACCCGACGTGATGACAAATCCCGCTTCCCCCAAATCCTCGGCAAGTTGACGCGCGAAGCGCCGCCCCGCAGCCGAAGCATTCCTGGCACCGACGATCGCGATGCAGTCGCGGGTCAAAAGCGCAGGATCACCAAAGATCGTCAGCACCGGCGGCGCATCGGGCACAGCCGTCAAGGGTGTGGGGTACCCCTCCTCACCAAGGGTGAGCATCTTACCGCCAAGCTCGGTGAGCTTGGTGAACTCACGCGCTACCGATGCGCCGTCGGGCACCTTGATGCCGCGGCGCTTTTTTGCTTCGGCCAGTTGCGGAAGGGCTTCCAGCGCCGCTTTGGCTGAGCCGTACCGTCCCAAAAGCTGGCGATAGGTGAGCGGCCCTATGCCCACGGAGCGGTAGAGTTGCAGGCGACAAAGCCGCTCGTCGTGATCGATCGATTTTAGCACAGCCACGCTTTTGGCCCAGAACTTGCGCAAGTGCCACGCCTAAGCGCGGGGGCGATGATGATCTTGCGTTCTTGTGTTCACGTGACAGGGTGCCGTTTTCAAAGGTCTTGGAGGCTGAAGAGTGAAAGGGAGAGCAGCCGTTGATGGAATTTCTCGCTAGCTCCGCGCGAGAGCGTGCGCTGCTCAGTCCGGCTGCCATGGCGGTCGCGGACCAGCGCGCCATCGATGCTGGAACTCCCCGAGGAACTTTGGTCTCCCGCGCGGCAAGAGCTTGTTTTCGTATTTTGCGGAGCCAATTCACCCGCAGGCCTGTCACGGTTCTTTGCGGCCCCGGCAACAATGGTGAAGATGGTTTGATGCTCGCCGCGCTGCTCGCCGAAGCAGATTGGCCTTTGACAGTGGTCGATCTCGACGGCGCCAGCCATGACGACCATGCCACAAAGCGTAGCCTTGCCAGCCATCTTCGGCCCTCGGGTACGTTTTTTCCTAAGAGCGAGATGCTGGTGGTGGATGCGCTTTTCGGTGCGGGCCTGACCCGCGCGATCACTGGCGAGGCGGCCGCGCTGGTCCAACGGGTGGCGGAGAGTGACGCAAAGGTGCTCGCCATGGATCTGCCCAGCGGCCTCGACGGCGCGACGGGTCAGGTGCGCGGCGTTGCGGCGCCTGCTGACGTCACGGTGACATTCCATCGTCTCAAACCGGGGCATTTGCTCGAAGCGGGTCCGGCGCTTTGCGGACGCGTTTTTCTCTGCGACATCGGTATCGCGGCTCAGGATGATGACGCGACCGCGCTTTGGAATGATCCCCTTCTCTGGGCCGATGCCATCACCGCCATACCGCGGGACATTCATAAATATGCTCGCGGCCACACGGTGGTCATCGGCGGGCCAGGGCTCCGGGGCGGGGCAGGGCGCTTGGCGGCGCGGGCGGCGAGTGTTTCAGGGGCGGGCGCGGTGACCTATTTCACCCCCGTTAGCGCGGCGCAATTCGCTGCCAGCCAGTTCGATGCGGTGATGGTGCGCTCGCTCACCCACCGGGAGGCGCTTGACGATTTCCTCCGTGAACGTGCCACCTCGGTGGTCATCGGTCCTGGGCTCGGTCATTCGGAACGGGCACGTGATCTCTTGGACGCGGTTCTTGGCTCAGGCCTTCCTTGTGTTCTCGATGCGGATGCTTTGACACTTGATGAGGCGTCTCCTGATAATCTTTATGCAAAGCTTCATGACGCTTGTGTGCTGACGCCCCATGAGGGGGAGTTTGCGCGTCTCTTCGCGGGTCTTTCAGGCGACAAGCTGAGCCGCACCCAAGAGGCGTCCAGCCGGGCGGGCGCAACGGTTCTTCTCAAAGGCCCCGCAACGGTGATCGCCAAGCCGGATGCATGCCCTGTGATCAACACCCACAGTGCGCCTGAGCTGGCCACCGCCGGTTCGGGGGATGTTCTCGCTGGCCTCATCGGCGGGTTCCTGTCCCAAGGCCATGGGCCGCTCCGGGCCGCCAGCGCGGGCGCGTGGATCCATGGCGCGGCAGCACAAGGCGCGGGTCCAGGCCTCAACGCTGAAGCGCTCCCCAGCCGCATCGCCGATGTTTTGTCTAGAGCTGTTTCAGTGATCTCCGAGCCACTGAAACAGCTCTCGATTCTTTGACTGTCGCGTTTTCGAACCGCCAAAACCTGCTCCACTTTGGCTGAAAACGCTCCAGCTTGAAAAGCTAAGGCCTTGAGCCCTCTGGACGCGATCATCATCGCCCTATAGATGCAAATCTTCCCCTCGCGGATGTGGCGGAATTGGTAGACGCGCCAGATTTAGGTTCTGGTGTCTTATGGCGTGGGAGTTCGAGTCTCCCCATCCGCACCATCATTGATCTCCTAACACTCTGAATTTGTTTCGCTCCGTGCGCTATGTGTGATCAGGCAAGCCAGGACCGAAGGTCCTCTCAGCACACCCCAGAACAACCTCTCTAAGGGGTGGGAGCGTCGTCTAACCAGACTTGGAACACAATTGGTTCCTTATACTCCCGCGCGCCTGCAATCTTCTCCAGGACCAGTTCGTAAGACCTACCGACATCATGGTGCTTTTCCCAATCTCGGTCCCCATCAAGACCAAGAATGCTGAACTCCAGGGTTAAAGCCTGAAGCTCGCCTCGCAGCGCGAATGCCTCAATGGATTGTACGAATACCCTTCGCTCACGAAGAAAATCCAAGCTGGCTTCAAGTTCGTCAGGAGAGACCAAAGAGGTTCCTTTGGCAGTTAGGCCTTGCTCGAATATCGCTGCTGGAGTGGTCATCATTGATCTTCCAATCGATCGGGCGGAGGCTGACGAGGGTTATTCCTGTCGTTGACCTGAATCACCTCGCCAGTCTCATCATTGACGACTGCCCAATCCCCACTTTCACCAACGTTGACCGTAGCACCAACCTCTCCGCCCGTAGAGGTATCACCTTTGGCAGTTCGACAGCTATCGACAGGATTGCCTAGGATCTCATCGACCGACCCGGGTGTGGCCCTTGTCATTGAGGTCTTTTTCACCAGTCCCCTTCTTCCCATGATTGCGGATCTTGTTTCCATCCGGCGTCGTTAGGGAGCCATCGTCGCTGTTGTTGTTGTTCATGACCAACTGGGCGCCGGTATAGATCAGGATACCGCCTGCAACGATGTCGCCGATTGGCAGCGGGCCGTCGATAGCCGCCGCCCCACCGGCGAGTGCAAGCCGCCCACCAACAGCAACCGCTTGCTCACCGTCGGGGTCGTAGAGGTTTACCGGGTCGTTTGTGGCATAAGTATACCGACCAAACATGTCGGGCCTGGCAGCACTGAACTGGACCGGGTCGGTTGAGATGAACCGTCCGATCTTCGGATCATAGCACCTGGCCTGCATGTAGGTGAGGCCTGTGGCGGCATCTTCGACATGGCCGGTGAAGCCCGATTGATCGTCATTGGCCGGAGCGTCCTCGTCTTCGCCCATGACGAACGCGGGCCCGACGACGAGCTGCGCTCCTGCCCGGAGACACCTCAGCGCAAGGTAACCCTACATTGTCCGCAAGGGTGCCCGACATGAGTTTTCCCTCGCCGCCGTCGCTCAAAACCTCAGAAAGCTCGCCAAGCTCAGACCAATGACAACCAGCTCCGCCCACTGGGGATGGGCTGGAAGACCTGAGTAAGAGGCGATCGCTAAAAGAAAGGCACCTTGATCGTCAAAACCCCGACTTCTTCAACACAACCTCTCCTTCGCGGTCTCTCAGCTTCTGTCGTGGCAGGTCCAGCAGGTCGCGGAGAGTGAGATGGCGCCGCTCTTTCCATCGTCGGTGCGCGCTCACGCATTCCGCGACGGGGCTCTTGTCAGTGGTCGCGACCGTGAAATGACAGCGAAGGTCGCCGGCAGATGATCTCTCCCGGTTTGACACCACACTGTCTAAGCTATTGAGTTTATTTGCAGGAAGTTTTGACACCAAAACGCGGCAAACCCGCATAAAACCTCAATCCTGGCCTTCCCCTAGGAAAAATCAATTGCCTCAGGCGTTCTTCGCGATGAAAGCGCTTTGAACAAGACGGTGATAACCGATCCGTTGGCCCGCTCGTTGCGCTTCCTTGAAGAGACTGGCTCCGGCGTCGATTTGACCGCTCTGTGTGAAAATCCGTCCAAGGATCGTCATTGCCGAGAGTTTTCGCAGGATCATGCCGTGGTAGGTCGCGATGGACAGGCTTTCCATTGCATCCCGTCGAGCCTGTTTCAGGTCTCCTCGTTCGAACCAAGCTGCCGCAGAGAGCGTGAGACCTTCAGCCTTCAGACGATAAAGACCCATCTCACTAGCGTAACTCATCGACTGCCTTAGGAGATGATCGATCTCGCGGTGCGTTCCCTCCGTCTCACCACGGTCTCGAACTCGGAGAAGTGCTTTGGCTTTCGACAGGTAAATCGCATGCACCAGATCGAGTTGCTGCAATCCGGTCGCCGCTTCCTCAGCTTCAAAAAGTGCAGCATTGGCGCCCTCGACATCCCCCTGTGCTGTGAGCAGGTCTGCTAAAAACCGACTGAAGTTCTCGATCGCGTGGTTTCGATCGAGACTTCGCAATCTCACGATTGCGTCTCTGTAGTCGGCCTCCGCAGCAACGTGGTCACCTGCGAGATGCCGGGTTAACCCGCGATATCCGATGCAAAGCGGAACGGTATTCAAAAAACAGTCGATGAAGTCGGGAGGGGAGCTCTGCGTAAAGATTGACTCCAAGCTCTTTTGACTCTCTTCGAGGAGTGCTGACTCGCGCCGTAGGTGACCACGTTCAATCCAAACAGTGGTCAGATTGATGCCGATACGGATCGTCGTCGAACGACCCTCGGTACCTTCGTGTCGCCTAAGAAGCATCCGCGCGTGTCGGAGGAACGGCGCTGCATCATAAAGACGGCCCTGAGCAAAGGCGAGAACGCCGCGTTCATTCCATATCTATGCCAATTCATGCGCATAAGAGCACTCGTCGGTTCGCGGGTGGGGCCAACGTATTGGGTGCTTTCTCCGTTTCGAGCCACTCCCTTTCGAACGGTCTTCCATTCGCCTCGTCTGGATCGATGCCTGCGCTTCTCTAAAGACACTGCCGAGCTTTTTCGCATGCGCGGACTCCTTGAAGAAGATATCGCATCCGCTCATCGGTTTGCTCATGCAGGCAACGCCCCTTCCGTAGCGACGATTGTCTCGGGCTGGTCTGCTCGCCCATGGACATGCACCACTTGGGCGCCAGAATGTCGGCTGGTGCTCGCAAGGTTGATCAGTCCAGCGACGTTCTGATCAGTAAGAGCATCGCTGGTGGAGAGCTCGCCCAAATATCCGCGGCTCTCGTCACTTGGTTTGATGAGCGATGGTTTTACTACCTC
>JBCCTG010000002.1:0-23273 GCA_039198735.1 Pseudomonadota bacterium
GATCTCCGCTTTTGTGGGGAACGCCAATATCGGTATGTACGGACTGTCCAAGGCGGCGGACCTGCAACTTGCACGGAATTTGGCGGTTGAGCATGGCCCGAAGAACATCCGTATCAACTGCATCGCTCCCGGTATCGTGAAAACCTATTTTGCCGAAGCACTTTGGAAAGATCCCAAAGCCGGGGAGATGGTCACCAAACAAATCCCCATGCGTCGCTTTGGCCTGCCCGACGATATAGCGGGCGCAGCGGTGTTCCTTGCATCGGACGCAGGCGGATGGATGAATGGTCAGCATATCACCATCGATGGCGGTACGTTGGTTGGTTCTGGCGGCATGTGATCAGCTCATAAGGGCGACCATTCCCATCACAAGGTAAAGCACACTGGCCGCTCCTGCAGCAGCCAGTGCATAAGGCAGTTGTGTACGAACATGTTCGATATGATCGCATCCCGCGGCGAGGGATGCGATCAGTGTGGTGTCTGAAATGGGGGAGGCGTGATCGCCAAAGACACCGCCGCCCAAGACAGCGGCAAGCATCAAGCTAGGCGGAAGATCAGCACCAAGAGCAAGCGGCATCGCCACGGGGATTAAGATGCCATACGTGCCCCAACTGGTGCCAATCGAAAATGAGGTGGCCGCCGCCGCTATGAACATCAATGCGGGAAAAGCAAAAGCGGCAGGGAAGGCCGTGGCAAGACTTGCGATAACGTCGCCTGTTCCAAGAGCACGAAGGCTATCACCGAGGGCAAGGGAGAGGAAAATGACTGTCACAGCAGGGACAATCGTACCTATGCCATCAAACGCTGTTTTGGTGATCTGCCCCGGACCAAAGCGGTTCGAGAAGGCGAGCATGATGACAAGTGCGGTGGTCGCAAGGCACATGGCCATGAGGACAGAGCGTGCGCCATCACCCTCCAAAATAGAACCTTCTCCTGTGATCAGCATAAAGCCCAAAGAGCCAAAAACCAAAACAGATGCCGGGATTACCATATAAGCCGCCTGGGTGGGCTCGTCTGTCTCCTGATCATCGGAAAGCTCTGTGCGGGATGAGCGAAGGGGGCCGAAGAGTCGTCCAGTCCACGCCGTATAAAGAACGATCACAATGGTGAGAATGGCATAGACATTCAAAGGGATAGAACCGGCTAGCACCGATATAGCCTTATCCTCAACGTAAGGTTCCACGAGGCCCAGGGCGTAAGCGCCCCAGCCATTGAGCAAAATCAGGACACTGATCGGCGCGCAGGTGCTGTCAACGATATAAGCAAGCCGCTCGCGGCTCATTTGCAACCGATCGAAAATCGGGCGTCCCAGAACACCAGCGGTCAAAATGCTAATATTCGTCTCGATAAAGAGCATCATTCCAGTCAGGGCCGTGGCCATCGATGCGCGCCGCTGGGTGCCCACGGCGCCGGACCTTATCAGATGCTGAACCGTTGCTGCGATCCCACCAGACTTTTGCATCAAGTTGATCAGGGCCCCGACCAACAGACAGAAGATGATGATCTGGGTGTTGTTGGGACTCGCATACACGCCGGTCATCCGATCGACACTGCCCATAAATCCCGTGAACGGATCACCCTGGGCCATCAGAACTTCAGCCAAGACGAGCCCCGAGAGGAGCGACAGCACGACATTCCGGGTCAAAAAAGCAAGGCTCAATGCGAGAACCGGCGGGAGGAGGGTGAGAGCAATCATGGACTTGTTTAACCTACGCCGCCCCCGCAGGTGCAATCCCTATGACGTCTTGCACACAAAAAACCCGGCACTGATGCCGGGCTTTCCGATTGGTCGTGTTCTGCAATTTTAAGCTTGGGCTTGGGCCTGCGCTTGTGCTTCGGCCTTCGCACGCTTTTCGAGATTGTTCATGATCTCGGTAATCGCGGTCTCAAGATCTTTTTTGCGCACCGCTGCCACCTCGCGACCAAAACGCTCCCGCGCTTGCTCGAAAAGTTGGCGTTCGGAGTAGCTCTGCTCCGGTTGATCCGCCGGGCGGAAGAGATCGCGGACCACTTCGCAAACGGCTTGCAAATCGCCGGAGTTGATCTTCGCTTCGTATTCCTGGGCGCGGCGTGACCACATGGTGCGTTTGATCCGCGGTTTGCCTTGAATGAGCTTCATCATCTCATCAATTCGTTTCACGGTGGCGAGATTGCGCATGCCTGCCGCCGCGGCCTTGGCCACGGGAACGCGGAGCTTCATCTTCTCGTGCTCGAACTCGATCACGAAAAGCTCGATATCCATGCCCGCGATTTCTTGCTTCTCCACCTCGGTGATGAAGCCAACGCCGTGGGCGGGGTAGATGATGTTCGTATGGACTTTGAACTTTTGGTTCTTATCACGGTTCGCTTCCGCGCGCTTAGCCACTTTGAGGGCAGGGCGCAGGGGTGCTGGCGCGATCTTGGGTTTGTCCTCTTCGCCTTTTGGCTTGGATTTGGCCTGAGCCGGAGTGGGTTTGATCGCCTTCAGAGCGTTCGCAGTCTTGGTGCTTGCCACGTTTGCCTTCTTTTATTGTTCTAGAAACCGAATGATCGGCTTTATGTTCACCGCAACATCAGATGAGCGCAGGATATGCGCGAATACCGAGTTATCAAATAACCTTGGAGAGATATAAGTCGTGATGATCGAGAATGATATAAGATCTCGATAGTCTTGCCAAATTTTGACCTCCGGAGGCGCTGCGTTGCGGCGCTAGATGGTTTGTTGCTTGAGAGTGCGCACGTAACTGAAAAACCGTTTCAACGATTGTGTTCACCTAGCGCATCGTTCAACTGTTGTGAGACACTAGCACAAAATTCTAAGGAATTCCAGTGCTGCGGCCTATGGGGAGTGTCTGCCCTTGAAACGCACCGGGCAGGCTTTTCTACGGCAATGTGCTGCCCCGCTCATTTCGAATTCTGACGGCGCGTAGTTTCTTTGCAGGCTTCGGCGATATCCGTGAGATGTTTGACGGCAGCTTCAGCCTCTTTTTTCGAATATCTTTGCGCGAGAGCCACGACCTCTTCGCCCATGCGACGGTAGATCGGTGCAAGCTGTTGATAAACCTTAGGGGTAGCTTTGATCAGGAGACCCCGCCGATCGGTAGGGTGGGGTTTGCGCTCAATGAGGCCCTTTCGCTCAAGACGATCGAGTAGCGTGGTGACGCTTCCTGTGGTCAAGCCCAGTGCAGAAGCAATGCTTTTCGCAGGGATAGGAGCAGCTTCGAGAAGGTTGAGGCACCGAAGATCGTTGCGGACAATTCCAAGAGCACCAGCAGCATATGCGTCAAGAGCGTCTATCGCTGTATGGAGCTCTCGACAGGCTTTCACAAGTCCATGCGGATCGGCGGGTGCAGGCTGATGAATGAGTGTCTTAGAGGCCATGATCGCAATCTATCTATGGTCATATGCTTGACAAGTTACTTGATAATCAAGTAACTTGATTAAGAAGAAATAGAGTGTGTGTCATGCTTATTATTGCCTTATTGATTGGTCTTGCTGCTGCTATCATCACCGCGATGATCCTGACCCCTCGTGTTGTCGAATATGTCGAGACCATTGAGATCCAGGCGCCTGTGGAACGGGTCCACAACGCTATCCGCTATCAAAAGGATCTTATGCATTGGTCTGCATGGCCCTGGGAGACCGGCTCACAATGCTCCGTTCAAGGACCGGATGGTGAAGTTGGCGCACAGACAGTTTTTCTCGATAAAAAGGGGAAGCGTTTTGGCTACCAGGAAATAATAGAACTCGAAGACAAGACAAAGGTTGGCTTCAAGCTTGAAAGCAAGGGCCCGCCTCATGTTCCCAAGATGGATTTTTACACCGCAGCGCTCAGCGGAGATCGCGTGCAAGTGTTGCTCCACTTTCGCAACGATATCACGCCGCCCTTTCATATCGTCTTACGTCTCGCCGGAATTGTCAGATGGACGCGTGAGATGCACCGCAAAGATTTGGATGGCTTGAAGCGGTTTGTCGAAAAAGGTGAAGATTATCGCGGCAATCAACTTCAAAAAGTGGCATGACCGAAGGAATTGTCTTCCCTTATGTTTTTGAAGCACCGATTGAAAAATTCGGTGTTGGGAAGAAAAAAGTCATTTGGTACAATGTTTTAATCGTTCCACAAGACATCTGCGCCGAATTGCCGTTATCGGAATACCCTCGCTTGCGTGTGGAAGGCGAGATCGCCGACATTCCCATTGCAAATGCCTTCATGCCCACAGGCGATGGCCGCCATTATGTGATTGTAGCGCCCCATGTTCTCAAGGATAGTGGAGCTAATATCGGTGATGTGGTCGAGATGCGATTTCAGATTGCTGACCAAAATCATGTCGAGGTTCCTACCGCATTGGCGAGAGCGATCGATGCCAGCCCCGCAACGAAATTGAAGTGGCAATCGTTGACACCCGGCAAAAAACGTATGCTCGCCCAACACGTGTTCTCAGCAAAAACAGCGCCGACGAAAGCCAAGCGTATCGATGAAGCGATCTGCGCTTTGCTCAATCATGAAGCTGATTTGCGTGCGCAACGAAACGCAGCCAGGCGGCAGAAGCAGGACTAATTCCAGCCGTTTGGTATGTGATGCGATACAACAGTTTCTAGAGCCTACTGCCGCGAAAGTGGATCACCGGTTTCGCGTTCGCAATAGGCTAAAACAAAGACTGAGAGCCGTTTGAGACCGAAAACACTGAATCACATGAGTTTCAAACGGTTCTAGCAAAGACTTCCACTTCCAAAGCCAGTTCGAAATAGAGATAGCCCAACTCATGACGAACCTTCGCATCCGCAAGGAAGGTTCAGTCGCCTTCACCGGGGTTCTCACTCAAATGCGTTGCGAGCTTGTTCTCGACCTGGGCTAGAGCGTCCGCGTCGGGCAGCGCAGCCTTGGCGACAGTGATATTCGGCCAGATTTCAGCGTATTTGGTGTTGATCTCGACCCATTTGCCGTCGGGATCTTCCGTATCGGGCTTGATGGCGTCCACAGGGCATTCAGGCTCACACACGCCGCAATCGATGCACTCATCGGGTTTGATCACGAGGAAATTTTCACCCTCGTAAAAACAGTCCACGGGGCAGACTTCGACACAGTCCGTATATTTGCAAGCGATGCACGCGTCGGTGACGACGTAGGTCACAGGCTTTGATCTCCTTTACCCGAAGACGGCATATGATGAAATTGACACGTCCGCGCAAGTCGCTGATGGGTCGCAGCGATCCCGCGCGTCAAACCGGTTAGTATGAAGCCCATGTCAGAAGATCTCTCCCCCGACCGCAAACGTCTTCTTTATCGTGCGAAATATCGCGGCTTCAAAGAGGCCGATATGGTCGTCGGCCGCTTTGCCGAAGCCAGCTTGGGGGCGATGAGCGATGACGAGGTGGAAGAGTTTCGCCTGCTTCTCGAAGTGCCCGACCACACGCTTTATGCCTGGGTGGTGGGTCGCGAAGAGGCCCCTGACAATTATCAGGGCTCGGTCTTGACGAAGATGCAAGCCTTCGACGTTTCCAAAACGATTGTCTGAAGAGTTGCCGGATCTGTCGGGAAGCCCTACGCGCGAGGTTTCTTCAATGAGGTTTTTCCGATGGCTGATGCTGCGCTATCGATCATTATTCCCGTTTACAACGAGGCTGATAACGTCGCTTCGGTGATTGCTGAGGTTTTGGAGAAGACCGAGGATGTCGCAGCGCGCATCCTGGTTGTTGACGATGGCTCGGACGATGGCACGGCGGACCGGATTGATGGCGGCGCTCTTCCCTCGGCGCGGGTTCAGGTCATCCGCCATCCCAACCGCTCCGGCAAAAGCGCAGCCCTGCGCACCGGCGCCTTGGCAGCTCAGACGTTGTGGATCGGCACCATGGACGGCGATGGCCAGGATGATCCCGGCGATCTTGTCGAGATGGCAAGCCATATTGATCTGGGCACGGTGAGGGATGTGGGCCTCGTTGCAGGGGTGCGCCAGAACAGGACCGATGGCAACAGCCGCAAATTGGCTTCACGGTTTGCCAATGGCCTGCGCAGCCGTCTTCTTAACGATGATTGTCCGGACACGGCATGCGGCCTCAAAGTGGTGCCGCGCGATCTCTTTTTGGCTATGCCGTACTTTGATGCCTTGCACCGCTACCTGCCAGCGCTCAGCCAACATCTTGGCTATCAGGTGCACTATGTTCCGGTGACAAACCGTCCGCGCCAGGCAGGGGTTTCGAAATACTCAAACTTTGGCCGGGCCATCGCCGGGCTTTTTGATTTGATGGGCGTTGTCTGGCTGATGCGGCGAACACACGTGCCCTCGCCGCAGCTTCTTCTTCGCCCGGAGGGAACCCGTTGAGCATGAGCGAGCCCCTGGGCACAGCGTTCCGTCCGCAAGGACGGATGCGGCTTGGTCAGACCTTCTTCATGCTGTGGGTTGTGGCGCTTGCACTCTTTTCGGGGCAATGGTCCGTGCCCGTCACCGATCGCGACGAGGCGCGCTACAGCCAAGCCGCGACGCAGATGATGGAAACCGGCGACTATATCGATATCCGGTTTCAGGATCAGCCGCGCTATGTGAAGCCTGCGGGCATATACTGGATGCAGGTGGCCACAAGCCAGGTTTTCGGCGGGCAAGAGGCACCTATTGGCGCCTACCGTCTTCCCAGTTTCATCGGCATCCTGATCGCATCACTCATTACAGGTATGATCGGTGCACGAATTGCTGGTGGTCCAGCGGGGGCGCTTGCGGGGGGTCTTCTCGGCCTCGGCCTCCTGGCGGGGGTGGAGGGGCGCATCGCCAAGACCGACGCCATGCTGCTGGCCAGCGGAACCCTCGCGCAGCTTGGCCTTTTTATGGTCCTGGTGCAGCCGAAGGGCTCACCCAAGCAGAGCTTCTGGCCCTGGCCTTTCCTTTTTTGGTTCGCCAGCGGTCTGGCAGTTCTCATCAAAGGGCCGATCGTCACCATGGTCTCGGCATCGACGATCATCGGTTATCTGATCGTCACCCGCGACTGGCGCGCGATCAGCCGTTTGCGGTCCTTGATGGGAATCATTGTTTTTGCAGCCGTCGGCCTCAGTTGGGTAGCCTTGATCACCGTGCAGACCGATGGCGCCTTCGTCCGCGAGTCCGTGGGCCACGCGCTCCTCGGTAAAGTGGCGGAGGGCGACGATGCCCATGGCGGGGTGCCCGGCTATCACACAGCCCTTCTGCCAGCCATGTTCTGGCCGGGTACGGCGCTTCTCTTCCTGGCGGGGACGGTGGCGTGGATACGGCGGCGAGAGCCTGCGGTGATCTTCCTCCTCTCCTGGTTCGTCCCCACCTGGATCATTTTCGAAGCCGTGGCAACGAAGCTCCCCCATTACGTGCTGCCGGCCTATCCGGCGCTCGCGATCTTGGCAGCGATCGGTGTACGGGATGTGAAGGAGCTGCTTGCGCACAGGGCTGTGCGCTGGGGTCATCGGCTGGCGCTTTTACTGTTCGTGATCATCACAATCGCCCTTGGCGCTTTACCCTATCTAGCAGCGCGTGAGATGGGGGCGGAGCTTTATCAACCACAGCATTACTCGGTGAGCGTCGCAGCCGCCCTGGCGCTGATCGTTGGCCTTGTGATTTTCCGTAAGCCAACGGTCAGCAAAATGGCTTTCGGGTCGATCTTTGTCATCGCTTATTATGCCGTCACTTACGAAGCAGCGCTGCCCAATCTCGACCGCATGTTCCCAGCCCAGCGGATCACCGCAGTCGCCTCGCGACTTGAGGGATGCGGCGATGATATCCGTTTTGCAACAGCAGGATACCGCGAGCCTTCCAATATTTTCTATCTCGGTACGGAGACATTGCTGACGGATGGGGAGGGGGCTGCGCTCTTTCTCCTAGAGAACCCCAAATGCGGGGTCGCCGTTGTGGATCGGCGCGAGGCGGAGGCTTTCAACGCGACCATCGGCACCATTCCCTTGCGCGAAGTTGCCACCATCGAAGCCTACAACGTCTCCAAGGGCCGCGATCTCACCATGACCATGGTCGTCCGTGAAGAGAGCGCTTTGCATTTGGGCGAGGGGGCCTTCCGGCGGCTTTAGCCCCATCTGTCCTAGAGGAAATTGTTTGAGGGGCTAACCCGCAGCATACCCTTGAAACCGTTGCAGCATCGCCCAAGTTGGAGCCTCGCGAAACCATTTCGTCGCGATCACCTTCTTACCCTTCTTCACCGGCAATCCTGCATGGATGGTGAGGGGGTTTAGCGTTCCATCAGGGTTCAGATTGTTCCAAAAAAGTGCCCGGCCAGCTTTCGCCGTGAACGTATGATCGATTGCGGGAAAACGGGTCCCGCCGCCTTCTTTCACCGTGTTCAGATAGATCATAAAGGTCCATGTCCGTTGACCACCATCGGCGATCGCACGGTCGAACCCCGGCATTTCCTTTGCGAAGAAATCGAAATGATCCTGATACTGCCCGCCTTTTTCATAGACCTGCACTTGCAGCATATCCGAACACAGAAGATCAAAGCCGGTCGCTTGCATGATCTTCGTTTAAAGCTTGCCGCTCACCTGACCGGCCAGGGGATAGAGCAGCCCGGTTTTGCTCGTCCGTAACCCTTGCAGCGCTTTGATCGTCGTGGTCGATGGGGTGACCTTATCACCTGCCTCACCAATCAAACGTCGGCATTCCGTCGGCAGCAAAAAGCGGTCCCAGACATAGATCTCCACGCCTTCGGCAGGGTGCTTGGTCACACCGTCAGGAAGCGTATCTTCAAGAAAAGCAGGACGTTGCGTTCGTATGCTCAAAAAACACCTCTTCATTAGAACCCCTGATGATAGCCTGCGTCATTTTCAGCGAGTTTAGGCGTGAAGCCATCATTGCGTTCCCCGCGCCAGGCGATTAACTCTTCGCCCCCGGCGCGGCGACACAGGTCTTCGCGCCTTTTCCCATGGGAGAAACCGTTTTGGCGTTGCAATCCGTCACACCGATCATTTCCAAGGACGAAGCCTTCCGTCCCAAAGGACACATCACCGTGCACGGTGCACCGGAGGGCGGTGATGCTCTGGTGATCTCGGAAGCAGCCAACACCCATAACGGGGTGACCACGGTGATCACCCGCGATGCAGGCCGCGCAGCGTCCATGATCAGCATGCTTCGGTTCTTTGCGCCCAAAATCCCGATTGTCAGCTTCCCGGCATGGGATTGTCTTCCCTATGATCGGATGTCGCCGGGTCCGGATGTTATGGCCCAGCGCCTCAATGCCTTGGCAAGCCTTGCCGCGCGAGAGGAGGGCACACCGCTCGTTCTTGTTACAACGGTGGCCGCCGCGACCCAGCGCACTTTGCCCAAGGACCTCATCCGTCAAGCCAGTTTCAAGGCCAAACCCGGCGTAAGCCTCGAGATGGACGATCTCATCGCCTATCTCGTCACCAATGGTTACAGCCGCGCCTCCACCGTGCGGGAGCCAGGCGAGTTCGCCGTTCGCGGCGGGCTCCTTGATCTTTTCCCTCCGGGAACAGATGAACCCATTCGGCTCGATTTCTTTGGGGATACACTGGAATCGATCCGCGCTTTTGATCCTGTCAGTCAGATGACGACCCATCAACGGCGGGAAATCAACCTAACGGCAGCTTCGGAAGTTCTTTTGACGGATGAAACCATTAGCCGCTTTCGGAAGGGGTATCTTGAACGCTTTGGCACGCCTGGAGACGACCCCGTTTACGAAGCCGTAAGCCAGGGGCGTCGTCAAGCGGGCATGGAGCATTGGTTGCCGCTCTATTATGAAGAGCTGGGCACCCTGTTCGATTATTTGGACGATGGCCTTGTTTTTCTTGATCATCTGGGGGCCGAGGCGGCGGAGGAACGGTTCAAGCAAATCCAAGATTATTATGAAGCGCGTGCCGATGATCTGCGTACGAGCGAAACGGCGGCCCTTGATAGCGTTCCTTACCGTCCCATGGCACCGGGGGATCTTTATCTTCTCAAAGAGGAATGGAAAGATCGGTTGGATGATGCGGCACTCCGGCCGCTTTCTCCGTTCTCCCCTCAAGGCAGTGAACGCGCCTTTGATTTTGGTGCTAAACAAGGTCGTTCGTTTGCGGCGGAACGCGCAGGTGGTCAAAACGTCTTCGGCGCTGTGGCCACTTATATTAAGGAGAAAAAAGAAAACAAGCGCGTCATCATTGCTGGGTGGACGGAGGGGTCAGCCGATCGCCTCAAGACCGTACTGGCTGACCATGATGTTGGCGGTCTGGCAGCCCTTAAATCATGGTCGGATGTTCATTCGGATAAAGGCGTGTTGCCCGTCGTGGTGCTGGGTCTTGAACATGGGTTTGAAACGAAAGACCTCTGCATCCTGGCTGAGCAGGATATCCTCGGCGACCGTCTTGTGCGGAAGACCAAAACAAAGCGTGCGGAGAATTTCCTCACCGAGGCCAGCTCACTTTCAGTGGGTGATTTGATCGTGCATGTGGCCCATGGTGTAGGCCGCTATGAAGGCCTTGAAACCATTGAGATTCAAGGCGCGCCCCATGATTGTTTGAGGCTCGTCTACCATGGCGGGAAGATGTATCTCCCTGTTGAGAACATCGAGCTTCTCTCACGTTTCGGCTCGGACGATCCCAACCATCCGCTCGACAAACTCGGCGGAGCCAACTGGTCCATCCGTAAAGCGAAGATGCGTGAGCGGATCAAGATGATGGCAGAGCAATTGATTGCTATCGCTGCAAAGCGTGCTGCCAAAAAGTCGGAAATCCTTTCCCCGCCAGAAGGGGTTTATGATGAGTTCTGCGCACGTTTCCCCTATGCGGAGACGGATGATCAGCTCAATGCAATCGACGATGTGTTGAGTGATCTTGCTAACGGCACACCGATGGACCGGCTTGTCTGTGGTGATGTGGGTTTTGGCAAAACGGAAGTGGCGATGCGCGCTGCTTTCGTGGCAGCCATGAACGGTCGTCAAGTGGCCCTCATTTGTCCGACCACGCTTCTCGCTCGTCAGCATGCGAAGGGGTTCAAGGAACGGTTCGCGGGTTTCCCCCTCAATGTGCATCAGCTTTCACGGTTTGTCAGCACCAAGGACGCTTCCGCCACCCGCGCCGGTCTCAAAGACGGCTCGGTGGATGTGGTGATCGGCACCCATGCACTTTTATCGAAACAGGTGGGTTTCCGCGATCTTGGCCTTTTGATTATCGATGAAGAACAACACTTTGGCGTCAAACATAAAGAGCGCCTCAAGGAGTTTCGCGGTGATACCCATGTCTTGACCCTGACGGCGACACCTATTCCGCGGACGCTGCAACTCTCTATGTCTGGCATCCGTGATCTTTCCATCATCGCAACGCCGCCCGTGGATCGCTTGGCGGTGCGCACGACCATCGGGCCATTTGACGGGGTGGTGGCCAGGGAAACATTGCTACGCGAGCATTACCGGGGTGGTCAGAGTTTCTACGTCTGCCCCCGAGTGTCTGATCTTGATCATGTTGCTGATTATCTCCGCAACCAAGTCCCCGAAGTGAAATTCCGTGTGGCCCACGGACAAATGGCGGCCGGTGAGCTCGAAGACATCATGACCGCCTTTTATGAAGGCAAATTCGATGTCCTTCTCGCCACCACAATTGTCGAAAGCGGCATTGATGTGCCTACGGCGAACACGCTGATCGTTCATCGGTCGGACATGTTTGGTCTGGCGCAACTCTACCAAATTCGTGGCCGGGTGGGCCGTTCAAAACAGCGCGCCTATGCTTATTTGACGACCAGTGCACGGAAGAAAATGACCGATGGCGCTCAGCGGCGGCTCAAGGTTTTTCAGTCCCTCGACACGCTGGGCGCTGGTTTCACTTTGGCCAGCCATGACCTAGACCTTCGCGGTGCAGGAAACCTTCTGGGTGAGGAGCAATCAGGGACGGTCAAGGAGGTGGGTGTCGAGATGTATCAGCACATGCTGGAAGAGGCGGTGGCTGAAATGAAAGACGGTGCTGTCTCTGGCGGTGAAACCTGGTCGCCATCGATCAATATCGGCTCAGCGGTTCTTATTCCGAGCAGTTATGTGACGGACTTGGATGTGCGCATGTCGCTTTATCGCCGGCTTTCCGATGCGACGGAAGACCAGGAGGTCGAAGGCTTTGCCGCCGAAATGATTGACCGTTTTGGGCCGTTACCACGCGAGGTCGAATCGCTTCTCCAAATTGTCGGCATCAAGGCGCTTTGCCGCCGGGCCGAGGTGGCGAAGATCGATGCTGGACCCAAAGGTGCGGTCATCACTTTTCGCGAGCAATTCCCCAACCCTCTTGGTCTTGTGACGTACCTCTCGGAAACGCCTTACGATATGAAACTGCGGCCCGATCAGAAGCTTGTCTTCAAACAGTCGTGGCCTGATGAAAAGGCACGCCTCAAAGGCTGCCGACGGGTTTTGAATGTCCTTGTAGGGATTGCTGAAGACGCAAAAGCCGCAGCTTAGAGCCTCTTGCAGCAGAAGTGGATTACCGGTTTCGCTGCAAGAGGCTCTAAGCAATAGCTTGGGACGTCTGCTCCCGACCGAGTTGTTCACGAAGGCGGGCGAAGGCGTCGATGGGTGTATCTTTTTGGGTAGCAAGGCTCACATGCCTGGTCGTGATCAGCACGGGCGTGGGTTCCTCACCGAATTTCAAGTCCTCGACCAAAGTTCGCAGTGTGCGCATCAAACGTCGTGCATAGAACCGGTCGGCATACGGCATAGCCACCAAGAACATGCGATCATTCACCCGCGTGACAAGCTCGATCGGTGAAAGCGCCATGGTCATATAAATACCGGCCTCGGCCAAATCATCATCGGTACCATGATCTTCAGGCGTCAGCTCAATCACACCGTAAGCCATGGGATCACCAAGGGCATGATGTTCGGCGCAAATGCGCGCGAAAACCGAAGGCCCAAAGAGAGGCGAAGGCTCACCCCTATCGGAAACGGATGCGTTTGCAAGGCTCGCAGAGACCATCCTTTGGGTACGGAAGCTTCGCGCCGCGCCGTTGAGAAAGGTCATGACACGCTCGGTTTCATGCGGGACAGCAACCAAATCCACGCCGTTTTTGAGCCATTGTTGCGCGGCTTCATCGTCCCAGCGGCTGCGCATCACAGCCACAGGCAAGCCGGAAAGATCACTCTGACGGCGGACCAGTTTTAGAACTGGCAAGCGGTGCTCGCGCGATTGGCCGATATGAATCAGAAGCGCACCGGCATAACCGTTTTCAAGCATCCGGAGTGTGCTGCTCGAGGTGAGGGGTGCCACCAAGTCATGGGGACGCGCCTCTTTCAAGATGGGCAAAACATGAGGTGAGGGTTCACTGAGCAAAGTGACAGGCGTATTCTCATCGACCACCTGTTCCGTTCTGTATGGAAGACCAAGACCGCTGAGAGCACGGTAACGCACACTCGCCGCAGCCGCGAATTGCCGGTCGAGGGCGGCTTTGCGAATGGCGCGGCTGACGTTTGAAAGATCATTGCCGATGGTTCGCACAAGGACCACACCGGGAACGATGGCAGAGGGCAACTGATCGCTCATACCGATGACAGCGATAAGCGGCTCGACACCGGCAAGCTGGACAGCCTCGAGGAGGGCGCCATCGAGATCATCATGGCCGCTGAGATCTGCAAGGGCGAGGGAGCATGGTCCCATTGCTGGAACAGCAAAACCCTCGCTGATCAAAGCTTTACGCCAGGTGTTCCGCTGGGTTGAGCGGCCAAGAAGCCGGACAGAAATGCCGGTGCGTTGCCCCAGTTCGTGCATCAACTGTCTCGTCCTTCATCACCTTGGGTGGACGCAAGACTCTCAAGGCAAACATCACCATGCTCACGATCAACGAAAAGGCCGCTGACGGCGCGTTCTTCATAGCAAGGAAGTGCGGAGAGAAACTCTTGCGGCTGTCCCCAGGGGCCGATCTCTCGATAAAGAAGTGAGGTGCGCGGACCGACAAAACGCCAGTGCCAGGGCTCAAAACTGTCCTCACCAGGAAGATAGGTGTTCCCCTGGGGGAAACTCAAGATAAAACCATGTTCCCAAGCCTTGGTCTCAAAACAGGCAAAGCTTCGATCCGTAGACCGCATAAAGCGCCGGTTGACGTCGATATCGGCGGCCAAACCCAATTGATGCTCGGACGTTCCCGGATGGGCCACGGTGCCGCGATCCCGCAACCGGCTGTGCAGGATCATCTGTGTGCGATGGCTGCGGTAAGCAGAGCGGAGCGACAAGCGTTCACCAGGCTGGGCGCAGGCCTCAAAAAGCGCCATCAGCGCCTCGGGCATGGTTGTTTCATCCACCGCCGCCCGGCGCAGCTGCATTTCTTCAACACGGGGCGGTTTGGAGAGCGGAATGTCGTAGTCAGAAGCCCGAACAAGATCTGGCGGCACGTAATCCTTCTGAAGAGGAAACACAGCAGAGACTGGGCGGTTCACGGCGAAAAGACGATCTTGAGACTGGTTCGCGGCATAGCGGCGGGCACCGAAGGCATCACGGAAGAGTTGCCGCATCAACCTGTTGAGGGCTTCCGCCTCGGTAAGGCGCCCCTGGCGTTCGTAATTGCTGGCCAGCAAACGGATATAAAGGCTGAGTTCGGGACTGTTGGAGCCGCGCGCCCGCTCTTGGGCGTTGAGCACTTGCACATAGAGACTTTCCGCATCGGAAATCCTATCAATGCGTTCGTAAACCGGGGCCAGCAGCAGGGCGACCTGAACCGTATCCTGGTGCACAGGTCCAAGTTGTGCATCGCGGATGGAGTATGCCGCCGAGAGAAGGCCCGCCGCGGCATAGTCACCACCGTCTTGTAGGGCATAGTAACCGCCGAGTTTTGTCATCGCGTCGGCGGCGATGAGAAGCTCACGGCTTGGCCCCTGATAAGGCACGGTGCGCCCGTCCGCAGGCAACACGTCGGTAAAACCGCCGCGCATGGCATCGACCATGGTGAGAAATTCCGTACCCGCAGCTTCCTCATCACCATGTTCCCGGTGGGCAAGAGCATCACCTGCGCGATCAAGAAACGACGCAGCGATCAAAGCGGCGGGGAGGGCATGGCCCTCTTTAAGGTTCATCCGCGCAAGACGGTCACGAATTTCCACGCGGCGGTCATCGGAGAGATCGCTTGCGAAGGGGCTCTCCAAAGCCAAGACATAATGGTCGATGGCCGCGCCGCGTAACCCCGCATGAAAGTGCGCGTCGGCGAGATCGAGACGGCGCGGATGAAGAAACGCCTCATCGGCACCCTCATCGATCCACAAGGACAGCGCCCGGTCACCATGGGAAACACTGCGCCCTTGATAGCCAGCAGCATCGAGCAGCTCGAACCGGCTCCAGGCCGCTTCGGCGCTCAAACGCGTCATCCCGTAGAAGCTTCCGACATACATCGTCGCAAGCAACACCAAGATGATGGCTAAGACATCGCGGCCCCTCACCGTACCAACTTTCTCCCAGGAACACCCCATAAGCTGAGACGCGCGCCGCTTGATGATCAACGCTTGCACGCACACACTCAAAGTCGAGACTAGAGACTAAGCCGCCCTGGGGCAATTCCCGGCAGTTGATATTCACCGGGAAACACGGCTCTAAAGACTCATGACCAGCGATAAAATCGGGCGCCGCCGTCTCTACTTAATGAGGCACGGACACGTTAACTATTTCGAGGCCAATGTTGAGGACTTCTCGCAAGTTCCTCTGACCGAAGAGGGGCAAGGGCAAGCCGCGCTTGCCGGTGCTGCCTTGTCATCGGTCTCTTTTGACGCGGTTTTCCATTCGGGTCTGCCGCGCACCCGCGAAACCCTTTCCCTGGTTCTGGAGAAAAACACCCAAGCCCCCAAAAATGATCCTGTGGCCATCGGCGGCTTTGAGGAGCTGCGCGGGGGCAAGGTGGTGGTGCCCTCACCGGTCGAACTTGCGGCTCGGCTGGCCTTCAGCTTCGATGCAGCAGCGGAAGAGGGGGCCAGCTTCCTTCCCGGCGGTGAACTGTTTGCAGAGGCCGAAACACGGATCGTCAAAGCGCTCAAAACCTTGATCCATGAGCATCCCTGGAAGACGGCCATCCTCGTGGCCCATGAGGGGGTCAACAGGATCCTGCTCGCCCACCTCACCGGCGGTGGTCTTGGCGCCCTCGGTCATTTTGAGCAGGATCTTTGCGGGATCAACGTGCTCGATTTCGACGTGACGGAGCGCGAGGACGGCACGCTTCAGGTGGAACGCACAATCCTCAAAGCCATCAACGTCACGATGCATGATCCGATCAAAGAAGACCTGCCGCGCACCAGCCTCGAACACCTGTTCGGCATCGACTTTGGCGGCGCCCGCCCGCCGGGCAGAAAGTCTGTTTAGCCTTTGTGTGAGGGCGACGTGAAAATCGTCGCGCTTTGCAGCGCTTCAGATTTGAATCCACCGCGGCATAAACTTGTTGTCCACCCGTAGAAATGTCGTGCTCTGTGCCGATTAGGGCTGTCGTTTGGGCTGGCGTGCGGGCGCAGAGGCGTAGGGCGTGCGCTGACCGCCTCTACGAGTCAGCGCGGCGCCCCCGGCGAGCCCAGAAGATAGACCGCGGCGGTAGCCGCGCTCTGAGAGAGGCAGCTGAACGGCTGATCTTTGATTAGATCCAGATCTCGATTGTTGGTGCCAGGAAGATCGCTTTCCTTAGGTCCTCGTCAGAATGGAACTGTCTTGGCTCTTGTGAACCTTCATGCAGTGGCCGTGTGGTTGGTTCCTCGTTGATGCCTAAGAACGTGCCGTCATCGAACTCCATCGCACAGGAATGTTTGTGGATCGCGACTGAGACCAACGAGCGCCCTACGACCTTGGGACTGAGGTCATCTTGGTCATCGGTGATCAACGGCTTCTCGCGACCGTACTTGTCGAAAAACGCATCTCCGACATTCTGCCCATCGTAAACGAGCCAGTTGTCGGCCATCCATATTGCGAAAACCAGCCATTCATCACCAAGGCAGAGCCCAAAATACCCAGGACCGCCCATGCCATAGGTCCCAACGTGAGGGCACACTTCCGTAACGGGCCGACCGATAACATCATTTGTTCTGAGCGGCGTTGGCACAAAGTCGATGAGCTTACCTGAGGGGCCTAACCCACGTTGGTCCTCGGGGGTGGGCTCATTAGGATCTGGTATCTGAAACTTGCTCCTGACCGCGCGAAATCCATTAGCGCTCGACATCTTCACACCCCTTCATAATACTCAGCCCGCTTCTTCAGCCGCTGCACCTGGCGCACAGACAGTCCCAAGACACCCGCCGCCTGGCGCGCCGTCAGCGAGCCATCCTCAACATGCGCCACAACCGACACCCGCTTCAGCTCGCGCTCGCTCATTGTCACCGTCCAACCCATGTCCCTGAAGCCCCTCGAGAAAAGACCCCAAAGTGACACTTCTATCTAGCCAAACCGTGACATTCTTACTCGGTGCCTACAAAACTCAAACCGCACAATTTATGTTGTCGCAAATTCTAAACGGGTTGTTGGATCAAGTGTGCAGCATCAAAATTCTTCAGTCTCGATGATCATACCATCATAAGCCGGGATGACATGATCGGGCGTTTCTGCCTCAACGGCTTGGTAGTCCATCACCACATGGAGATTGGTCAGCACGCCGCGCTGGCATCCTGCTCGTTCGATAAACTCTAGTGATTTGTCGAGGTGCAGATGGCTCCCATGCGGACGGTATTGCAGGGCATCGATGATCCAGACGTCGCTGCCGGACACCACGCTCCAGCTTTCGGGCTCCATATCACTGAGGTCTGGCGCATAGGCGATTGGCCCGCAGCGAAAGCCTAAGGATGGCACACGGCCATGCTGGAGAAGAAACGGCGTGACCGGAAGAGGTCCCGTCGGGCCATCGATGGTGAATGTTTCTCCCGGTGCTGGCATGTCGATCTTGTCAAGAACCGCAGGGTACGAACTTCCCTCGGCTTGTTCGAAGCAGTAGCGAAAACGTGGGATCAACGCCGGTGCCGTGTGCTCATCCACGTAAACAGGAACGCGTGCCCGGTTGTTGATAGCGATGACGCGCAAATCATCAATGCCGTGGGATTGATCTGCGTGGTCATGGGTGAAGACCACGGCGTTAACGTTGCGGATCTGATGACGGATCAATTGCTCCCGCATATCCGGGGACGTATCGATGAGGAGTGTGGTGAGGTCGCCCTCAAAACGGCCCTCCTCGTTGGCACGCTGAACAACAATGGAGCACCGTGTGCGGCGGTTTTTGGGCTCGTCAGGATCACACTTGCCCCAATCGCCGCGCCCATCAGGACCGCCAATACGGGGCACACCTCCTGATGAGCCGCAGCCCAAGATTACGGCACGAAGTTTCATGGGCGGGGCGCTCGCTTGAAGAGACGAAAGAAATTCTCCGTGGTGGCCTCTTCGATAACGCGGATCGGTTCACCACGGATGTCCGCAAGCCTTTCCGCCACCAAAGGCACGAAAGCCGGCTCGTTCCTTTTGCCGCGGTGCGGGATCGGTGCAAGATAGGGGCAGTCGGTTTCGATCAGCAGGCGGTCGATTGGGACATCCTTCGCCAAGGCGCGCACATTATCGGCCTTTTTGAAGGTGATGATGCCTGAAAATGCAACATACCCTCCTTGCGCGAGACCCATTTTCATCAAGTCGCGCCCACTCGTGTAACAATGAAGAAGCAACGGATAGGGTTGATCAGCATACGCTTCGCTCAGCAGACATGCCATGTCATCATTAGCATCCCGCGTATGAACGATGAGCGGCAAACCGCTTTTCTGGGCCGCTTCGATGTGGACAGCGAAAACACGCGCCTGATCTTCTCGGGGCGAATAACCGTAATAATAATCAAGCCCGCACTCGCCGATCCCCACCACATCCTCAGGCTCCGCCAAGGTGAGGAGATCGTCCGCTGTCAGATGCGCAAAGTCTTTGGCATGGTGCGGGTGCACCCCCACCGAACGCGTGAAGCGGTTTGATCGCTTGGAAATCTCCGCAATCGCGGGGATGCTCTCCAGCCGGTCGGAGATCAGAAGCATTGCGCCAATACCGGCATCTTCTGCACGCTGAAGCACCGCATCGAGATCATCCTCGTAACGCTCTCCATGCAGATTGACATGGCTATCAACGAACATAGATGGCCTTCCCCGCCAGAGCATCACGCATCTTAAGGCCAGCAATATAGGCGGTTTGCACCGCGTCCGCTGTCCCCCGATGGGCGAACATGGCTTCCGCCACCTCATAGGTTTTGAGCTGCCGCGCGAGCGTCTCACGTTCATGCGCCGTTTCAGAGAGCTTGAGGCGCAAGCGTTGCAGAATGAGGCCGATCGCCTCTTCAGCGGACCCCTCAGCCCCCTTACCACCAAACTTCCGTGCAGCGCTTAAAAGGTCTTGCTGGCCAGCAACGGCGCGCAGGAAACTGTCGGCTATCCCTGACGCACCACCCCCCTCGCCCAAGGCCAACCGTAGCGCAAGCCCTGGGGCACCGCCGCTATCGCGTGCAAAACCTTCAGCCTCCGTAAGGGGAATATCCGCGCGCTGAGCGATCCATTGGCTCAGAGGGGCAAGGTGCACAGACCCCAGAACCAGGCGGCGACACCGGCTTGTCAGTGTGGGGAGGAGGCATGAAGGGGAGCGGCTTAAAAGAAAAAGCGTTGCACCTTTGGGCGGCTCCTCAAGAATTTTCAAAAGACTGTTGGCGGCTTGCCGCCCGAGCTCATCGGCCAAATCGACGATCACCACCATATGCCCACTGACAGATGTGTGATGGAGGGTTTCGATCACGCCGCGCGCGCCTGCCACATCGATCTCATCACGGAGTTTACCCGTCCGTTCGTTCTCGCGTCGCCGCAAAACCTTGAGATCGGGATGCGCACCGGCGGCGATAAGGCTTTGCACCTTGGGGTCCATCTCGCCAAGGCTCTGACCGCCGCTCAAAAGCGTGGCGGCGAGCAAAAAGGCCAAAGTCGCTTTGCCCTGGCTCTGGGGCCCCGCGATCACGAAGCCGCCTTCGAACGCACCTCTCTTGAAAAGCTGCTCGATCGCAAGGCGGGCTCTGGGGGCGCAAAGAAAATCCTTGGCCGCGTCAGGGGGCGTGAGGGGGTCCATCCCCTCCCCCTAGCAGACCTGGCAGGCGTGCCAAAACCGCTCTTTGGATCGCAGCTTCCACAGTGTCAGGATCTTGGTTTGCATCAATGACAACGCAGCGCTCTGGCTCTCGCCGGGCGATGCTTAAAAAGCGGTCGCGCACTTTTTGGTGGAAGGCGAGCCCCTTTCCCTCAAAACGATCGGCGGCCCCGCGGGCCTCGGCCCTGGCAAGGCCTATTTCCGGCGGGAGATCGAGAATGAGGGTCGCATCAGGCGCCTTGGTGACCACAGCCTGGCGAAGTGCCTTTAAAAAGCTAGGGGTGATGCCTGGCTCGCCGCCTTGATAGGCTTCGGTGGAATCAAAAAATCGGTCACACAGAACGACACAACCACTCTTCAGTGCGGGGATGATCTTGCCGCGAAGGTGGGAATCCCGCGCCGCGTTCATCAAGAGGGCTTCGGACACTGGCGACCAAAGCCGCTCAGAGTCCAACAGCGTATGCCGCAGGGCTTCGGCCTCAAGCGTACCTCCTGGCTCCCGCGTTTCGGTGACGTTGTGGCCTTGGGCGCGAAGAGCGCTTGCAAGCCGTGCGATCTGTGTCGTCTTGCCAGCGCCTTCAGGACCTTCGAATGTGATGAACGTCACGGCGTCACCCCCTCCTCCCCCGGCGGTGTGAGAAGAGCATTGAGGCCAAGCTTGATCTTCTCAATCAAGCCGAGGCCAGCGATATGATCAGCCGTATAAAGAGGATACTCGCGGACAGGATCACCTGGAATCGACAAACGCAAGACGGCCACCTGCCGCCCGGCACGCACCGGAGCACGAAGAGGGCCTTTGTAGATGAGGTCAGCCTGGGCTCCCTGCACGCGCTTTTTATGGAGGATGAAGCGGACATCCTGATCAATCCGCAAAGGGACGACATCGCTGCGCCCGGCAAAGACTTCGGCCGTGCCCACCACATCGCCGCTCGAGAAAAAGAGGTGGTTTTCAAAGGCGCTGAAAGCCTCCTCCATCAACGCGCTGGCAGCGCGGCGGCGTTCTCTTTCCGACGGTAGACCTGTGACGACGGCAATGCGCGTTTCTGTTCCTTGCTCAGCGAGGCCGACCACACCAAAGCCTGCTTCTTCCGTGTGCCCTGTTTTCATACCACGTGCACCGGGGAAGGTGCCGATCAAAGGGTTGCGGTTGGTTTGGCTAATGTTGGACCAGGTGAAAGCGGGAATTGAGAAAAGCTCGCGGTGCTCAGGGTACTGGATCCAGATATGCCGCGCCAAATGCGCCAGATCACGCATGCTCATGCGTTGATCTGGGTCAGGAAGGCCCGTGGGGTTAGCAAAGGAGGATTCGGTGAGGCCCCAGGCCCGAGCCCTGGCGTTCATGAGAGCAGCAAATTCCTCTTCACTCCCCGCAATATTCTCCGCCACCACGATGCAGGCATCATTGCCTGACTGCACGATGATGCCACGTAAGAGATCGGCCACGGCAATCTGGGTGTTCACCAGGACGAACATTTTCGAGCCGCCGGTGCGCCATGCTTTTTCGGACACATCAAAGGGCGTATCAAGATCGATGGCGCCTTGCTTGATAAGGTCGAGCACCACCGCAACGGTCATCAACTTGGACATTGATGCAGGCGGAACCGGCTCATCGGCTTTCTTGCCAAACAAAAGCTCGCCCGTGGCCACATCCATGATGGCGGCATGGGTGGCACGGGTGGCGATCAGATCATCAGCTTCGGCCGTCGCGGCGAAACTGAAAACGCAAAAGACAAAGGCACAAAGCCGGCAAAGGCTCAATTCAGACCCTCTCGGACGACGATGGCGTCATAGAACCCCGATCCACGTGCCGTCTCAAGCGCTTGTTGCGCAGAATTGACATCCGTGAAGGGGCCAAGGCGCACCACCGTCAGGTTCATACCCTGGCGGGTCTTGCGGGCAAGATCCACAGGCAGACCGGCGGGCAATTGCGACGCCATGGTGCTGGCGTTGCCGCGGGAGGAGAAGGCGCCGACCTGAACGTAGAACGCCTGATCGCCAAAGGTTGGTAGAGGCCTTGAAGCCGGTAGAGGCGCAGGCAAAGAGACAAGGATCGGTTCCGGCGCGCGCACGCCGGGCGATGCTGGCATGGGCCGGACCGAGGGCGGGCTCTTGGCAAGGACGCCGCCACCTGGAACCGGTTCGATGGGCGAGCGCCGGGTTCGGCCTTTGGAGGCCAAGGACTGGCCTCGTTCACGCTGACCCACACGGGTGATAGCATCGGAAAGACGCGCTTGGCCAATATAGCGAACATGAACCCGCGCAATCCCTTGATCGATCGTGCCAAGCCGCTCCGCTGCTTCCTGGGACAGATCGAGAATCCGCTCATTGGCAAAAGGCCCACGGTCATTGACCCGGACGAGCAATGTCTTGCCATTTTCGAGATTGGTGACTTCGGCAATCGAAGGCAGCGGCATGGTGCGATGCGCAGCCGTCAAGCGATGCTGATCGAAAATCTCTCCGTTGGCGGTCAATTTGCCATGGAAATTGGGCCCGTACCAAGACGCCATGCCAACCTCTTCGTAATTGGGCTCAGCCTTCGGATAGTACCAGCGGCCTTGGATTTGATAAGGGCTACCGACTTTTTCATGGGGATTGGGCATGGCCCGGCGCTCATCACCGCCTCGTGTGATGCATGCAGCCAGAAGCGTGAGCATAAAAAGAGCAAGAAGACGGGTGGCGACTTTGGTCATGGGGCGGCGGTTCCTTGGTTGACCTCGCGATGATCAATTTTCCTTAATTGTGGTTAACGGAAGGTTCAGATCTTGCGTTTGCTTGGGCCCTGCCCGTCCTTTCTGCCCCAGAGGCGAGGTCTGATAAAGCCTGATTTTGAGAGAGCCATGGGGGATCGGTGCGCTCGGCTTTCCGAACGGCAGCCCTGAAGCTTTAGCGAGTTTTCCGTCGCTGGTGATGAGCGCCACCCGCCAACCGGCGAAGCGCTCACGCATGATCGAGCCAAAGGACGCATAAAGAGCATGAAGGCTTCTGGGATCACCAATGCGCGCACCATAAGGCGGATTGACGACAACAAGGCCAGGCGGTCCTTCGGGCCGAGCCAGTTTTGAGAGCGGTTGCGCCTCGAAAGATGTGAAGCGTGAGACCCCTGCCCGCTCGGCATTGGCCTGGCTTGCCTCGATAGCCGCAGGATTGCGGTCATAACCCCGGTAGAGATGCTGCGGTGTCGTTGTTTGCGTTGAGGGTTTGGAGAGCACATCCCACGCTTGAGAATCAAAAGTCTTGAGGCGCTCCAAAGCAAAAGACCGTCCAC
>JBCCTG010000003.1:0-23049 GCA_039198735.1 Pseudomonadota bacterium
ATCAATGACCGCAGCAGCAACACTGCAGATGTCAGAAGTGCCCCTGGTCTTATTGTCGATGGCCGGTCATTGGTTGGTCAATCGGACCATCTCTTCAACTTCCAACTCGGTTTCCAAGATCCTGAGAATGGTTTGTCGGTGACGGCACTTCTGAACTACGCAAGCAATCGCGTTCTCTTCGCTGAAGGGACCGATGCGCTGGCGATTGCCGTTGAAGAAGACGTTCCGCTTTCCTTGGATCTCATCGCGCGGAAAGATTTCACCTTCTACGGCGGCGAGTACAACGTGACGCTCGCGGGCCGTAACCTTGCTGGCCAAGACTTCCGGTCGTTCCGTGAAGACGATTTCGGCAACACGGCGGACTTCTTCACCTATGGTCGCGATCCGCGCATCGAGGTGAGCCTTTCGGCTCGCTTCTAAGCGGGGCAACGGCCTCCCATGAGAAAAGGGGCGCTTCGGCGCCCTTTTTTAATCAGGCCGGACGTAGCTTTGCGTTACACAAGCCTAATTGTTTCGCGCTAGATTTCTTAAGGGGTGTCCCGCATCCGTGAGGGGGGATGCTCCTCTGGTTGAATGCAAATCGCGGTGGCAGCGCAACAAAGGTGCGATGGGCAGGACTTGGACATGAGCTTGAGTTCTCAAGGAGCAAGACAGGCTGGACGCATAGAACTGCCTTTTCTGGCTTCTGTGCTTGGCGCCATGTTTTGTGGCCTTGCGGCTGTTGAACTTTTCTTGGCGTCCAGTGTGTCGCTTCAATCCGATGCCATGTTTTCGGAGGCAGGCGACGATTCAAGCGAAAGCCTCTCCGCAGATTCGAGTGTCTTGCAGAGTTTCAATCTTTTCGGTGGCGATGTTCTCGAAAGCTCCGGCGCGTCCGATTACGAAGACCTTCCCGTCACGACACTCAGCCTCATCTTGCGTTCCGCCACGCCGAGTGTCGGCGGTGTCAGCCGGGCGATCATTCAACTTCCCAATGGCAACCAGAACGTCGTCGTTGAGGGTGAAGAGATTATGTCCGGTGTGGTGTTGGAGCACGTCGAAACCTGGCGCGCGCGTATCAACCGGCGCGGAAGCCGGGAGGTTCTGATCCTCGAAAACAGACCTGAGATCAAAGAGACGATGCCCGCCGAAGACGCGTCTTCCGCCGAAGGTGTTGACGATTTGGATAAGGAAACGGCTGCACTGATTCAAAGCGAGCCGCTGGCGGTAGGTCCCAACCTGGCTGAACTCGCGGGTCCCTTTATGGCACAGTTGGAGGGGCACGGGTTCAGTCCGACGGACGTCCCTTTGGCCGTGAACGGCCAACCGCTGCCAAGTGATGCCAACCAGCTTGAGGCCATGATCTTGCAAGCACGCAATGCAGAGGCGGTGACGGTGACGGTTCAGCGGGACGGTCGCCGTGAGGATATCGAGTTTTCGCTCTTGCCTGCAGGAGAGTTTTGAGGGTGTTTATGCGTTGCGTGATTTCCTTGGTCGCCATGTTGATGGCGATGACCTCGATTGGTGCAGCGCAAGACTCGTCGCGCACCAATCTCAATTACGAAGATGCCGACCTGCGGACGGTTGCGGCGGAGATCTCCAACCGGACAGGCTTTCAGTTTGTGCTCGATCCGCGTTTGCAAGGCCGGGTGAACATCATTTCTCCGCCCGGTGTTGGTCTGACCCCGGAGGAAATTTTCGAAGTTTTCCTGGCAACGCTTCAGGTCAACAATTTCACGGCGATCCCTGCTGGCGATCGGATCTATAAGATCGTTCCCGTCGAGCAGGGGGTGCGCGATTCCGGTCCTGTCGATAATGCCCGCGTCATGGGCGGAACCGTGACGCGTATTGTTCCGCTTGCGAATATTGATGCACGGGCAGCGGCCAGCACCTTGCGCGGCCTTGTGGGGCAGCAAGGCCTGGTCGTGCCTGTGGCCGAGAGCAACGCGCTGATCATCGTTGATACGGGCCGCAATATAGAGCGTGTGGTGGAGGTGATCCGGTCGGTCGACGTCGACGAAAGTATCGTCCGCGCAGTGACGCTCGAGAACGCTTCGGCTGAGAACGTGGCGGCAACGCTTGAGCAAGTGGTCGGTGATCAGACGAACCGGACGCCAGGCTCAACCGTTCAAATCACGGCCAATCCGCCGACCAATCAAGTCGTTTTGCGAGGTCCTGCAAAACAGATCAGACGCATTGCGCCTCTTATCGAAGAACTGGACCGAGCGGGCAGCATTCGCGGCAGTTTCGATGCGATCTATCTCAATCATGCTGACGGCGAGAAACTTGTCCCCATACTCACGGAATTGTTGAACGGTGTCGTGGGCGGCTCTGAAGGCGGCTCTGGTGCAGGGGCTTCCGGTGGTCCCGTCATCACTTTTCACAAGCCGACAAACTCTATTCTCGTGAATGCTCCGCCTGAGGCGCAATCGACGATCCGGCAATTGGTGAACCGTCTCGACATCCGTAGGCCGCAGGTCTTGATCGAAGCGATCGTGGTGGAGATCAACAACAACACGGCGCGTGAGCTTGGCGTGCAATACCTTTCCGGCGGTGACGGCATTCCGCTGACCGCGGCGACGTTTACGGATACCCAGCCAAATCTTCTGTCTGCGGCGGGTGCTGCGTTCTTTTTGACGGAAGAGGATGGGACGCGCGAAGTGCAAACCCGTGCGCCCAATGGCGATATTATTGTGACGGAAGAGGACGATGTCGATAACGATGTCGCGGCCATCTCCGGTCAACTGGTTCAGGCGGCTATCTCTGACCTTTTGAGTTTCAATGGTTTCTTGGGCGGCTTCGGCGGCGTTACCGATAGCGGTGATGTGTACGGTGTTCTTGTGTCGGCCATCAAGCAGGATGGCCGCTCGAACGTTCTGTCTACGCCCTTTACCACCGTGCTCGATAACGAAACGGCTTTGCTGCAGGTCGGACAAGAAATTCCGATCGTCACCGGTGAAGCGGTGGGCAGTGATTTCCAAGGCGGTTTTCGGAACATTGAACGGGAAGATATCGGTAATATTCTCGAGGTCACGCCGCAAATCAATGATGGCGATACGGTGCTCCTCAATATTCGCCTTGAGGTTAGCTCAATCGGTGCTTTTACAACCGCAGCGGATAGTATCATCACGAACAAATCCGTCGTGGAAACGGTTGCTGTGGCTGATAATGGGCAAACACTGATTATCGGCGGATTGGTCGACAATGATCGTCGCAACACACAATCCAAGGTCCCGATCCTTGGTGATATTCCTCTCCTTGGTTTTCTCTTCCGCGGATCAACCCGCTCAGAGGAAGAAACCACACTGATGATCTTCATTCGCCCAACGATCATCCGTAATCGTAATGACGCTGACCTCACCACGGCGAAGAAATATGACTTCGTGGTCAATCGTCAGATGAAAGCCGACCGCCAAAAGGAAGGTGTTTCACGCCTTGAGAGTTGGCAAGACGAACTGATGGGCCGTTACAACAGTCTCGAAGACCATGTGTCAGAAGACGACCCAGAAGATCTTTTGGACGGTGCCGGCGATGAGTGAGAGCCGACCCGAGGCGCAAACTCCGGCCGATGAGCCTCCGCGCTTTGCCTACAGTTTCGCAAAAGAGCACGGTCTCTTGCTGCTCGATGCGACAGGTGATGAAGCTGTCATTGGGATGCGCGAAGGGGAGGCGGAACGTGCACTGACGAGCTTGATCGAGGCGCGACGGGCGGCAGGCAAGCCTGTCAGTTTCGAGGCGTTGTCGCCCAAGGTGTTTGAGCGACGCCTCTCTGAAATTTATTCGGTGGAAGGTCTTTCTGCGGCAACTTTTGATAACGACTCTGGTGTTGAGGACTTATCCTCGCTGGCGGAAGGGCTTCCTGAAACGGCTGACCTTCTTGATACAGAAGATGATGCACCTGTCATTCGTTTGATCAATGCGCTGATCGCCGAGGCGGTGAAAACCCGTGCATCCGATATCCATGTGGAGCCTTATGAGACAGCACTTTCCATTCGCTTGCGGATTGATGGTGTCTTGCGTGAGGTGCTCAGCCTACCGCAAAAAATGACGCCTGTCTTGACGAGCCGCGTGAAGGTGATGGCGCGGCTCGATATCGCCGAGAAACGCGTGCCCCAAGATGGACGCATCAGTCTTGCCATGGGTGGGCGTCTGGTGGATGTGCGGGTGTCGACGCTGCCTTCGCGCTTTGGTGAACGCATCGTGATGCGCCTCCTCGATAAAGAACATGCCCAGCTTGACCTCGATGCGCTGGGTATGCCCGAGGCGTTGCGGGAGCGTTTCAAGCAAGTGATCCGCAAGCCGAATGGTGTGATCCTTGTGACGGGGCCGACGGGTTCGGGGAAGACGACCACGCTTTATGCGGCGCTGACGCTCCTCAATGATCCGGGTGTCAACATTTTGACCGTTGAGGACCCGGTGGAATACGCGCTTGAAGGAATTGGTCAGACCCAGGTCAATGCCAAGGTGGGCATGTCTTTTGCCACGGGCTTACGCGCCATTCTTCGTCAGGACCCTGACATCGTGATGGTGGGGGAAATTCGCGATGTGGAGACGGCACAGATTGCCGTCCAAGCTTCGCTGACCGGGCACCTCGTCATGTCGACGATCCACACAAACTCCGCCATCGGCGCGGTGACCCGCCTGCGCGATATGGGGGTGGAGCCTTTCCTCCTTTCACCGACGATTGCCGGTGTTTTGGCGCAGCGTCTTGTTCGTCGGCTCTGTGAGCACTGTAAGAAGCCACACAAACCCGATGCAAGTGAACGCGAGATGCTGGGTGTCACAGCGCGCGATGACGTGACGATTTATGGGCCCGTGGGTTGCCCTGCGTGCAACCACACCGGCTATGAGGGCCGTGTCGGCCTTTATGAGCTTATCGTTGTCAATGAAAAGATCCGTAAGCTGATCCATGATGATGGCAGTGAGCAGGATTTGGCAGAAGAGGCGTTCCGTGATGCGCCAACTCTTGCCAAAGCGGGTTATGACCATGTCCTCGCCGGCAGGACATCCATCGCGGAAGTTCTGAAAGTCGTTCAGGAGGCGGAGGTTCGGTGACAGCTTTCCGCTATGAAGCGGTCGACGCCTTGGGCAAGAAAAAGCGCGGCCTGGTCAATGCCGAAAGCGTGCGCAAAGCGCGGCGCGAGTTGACCAGTGCAGGTCTCACGCCGCTCTCCATCGGTGAGGCCCAGGACAAGGCAATCATCACCCTGCGCCCTGGCCCCAAAGCGCCCAGCAAAGGCGACGTGATCGCGGCCACAAGGCAACTCGCGACACTGATCGATGCATCGATGCCCGTGGAAGAGGCACTAGCGGCAGTGGCTGCGCAGATGGAAGGCTCCCGTGTTTCCGATATTCTCACGGATGTCCGCACACGGGTGATCGAAGGCTGGCGCCTCTCGCGGGCCTTGGGTGAGCATCCCAAAGCCTTCACGCAGCTTTATCGCAACATTGTCGCGTCGGGCGAAACCTCCGGTGATCTCGGTACGGTGCTCACACGCTTGGCCGATATGCAGGAGCGCAACCAGGCCATGGCCCAGAAGGCGCAACAGGCGCTGATCTACCCTGCGTGCATTTTCATCGTGGCGATTGCCGTGGTTTGGGGGCTGATGACGTTCGTGGTGCCGCAAATGGTGGAGCAGTTTGCGCGCATGGACGGCATTCGCCTGCCGCTTCCCACCCGTATCGTGATCGGCGCGTCGGATTTTATCGGCGATTGGGGGTGGCTGGTCCTCTTGGTGCTGATCGCCTCAGGAACGGGGCTCTGGTATGCGCGCTGCCAGGAGAAGAGCCGACTCGTTCTTGATCGCCTCATGCTGCGGGTGCCCGTTTTGGGCAATCTGATGCGGGAGCTCGATGCTGCGCGGTTCGCGCGGACGCTCTCAACGCTTTTCGCTGCGGGTGCGCCGCTGCTTGAGGCCCTCGATGGGGCGCGGCGGACGCTCTCCAACGTTTTCATCGCGCAAGAGATCAACACCGCAAGCTCCTCGGTGCGCGAGGGGGCATCCCTGGCCGTGGCCATCCGCCGGGCAGCGGTCTTTCCGCCGATCATGGCGTCGATGATCGCGGCGGGCGAGCGCTCGGGAACCTTGGCTGAAATGCTGGGCCGCACCGCCAGTCAGATGGAAGCAAGCTTTGAAACCGCGACCACCACGGCATTAAGGCTTCTCGAACCCGCTGTGATTGTGCTTCTTGGGGGGATTGTCATGATGATCGTCTTGTCGATCATGCTGCCGATACTGCAAATCAACCAAATGGCGATCGGTTAGAAAGAGTGATGGGTATGGACAATAGAAAAACAAAAGAACGCGGCTTGACCCTGGTGGAGCTGATGGTGGTGATCCTGATCTTGGGTCTCATCTCGAGCATCGTGGTGTTCAACGTCTTGCCCGCGGCGGACAAAGCTGCCGTGCAAACGGCCCGCACCGATATCAGCCGCATCCAATCGGCGCTGACCCAGTACCGCCTCGATATGCAGAGCTTCCCGACCCAAGGGCAGGGGCTTGAGGCGCTGACCCGTCTGCCCGACGGTGTGCGCCGGGCGGAACGTTATCGTCCAGGCGGCTATGTGCAAAGCATGCCCGAAGACCCGTGGGGCAACCCTTACGTCTATATCTATCCAGGCGAGTTCGGTGAGTTCGACATCATTTCCTACGGGCGCGATGGTCGACCCGGCGGGGAGGGACCGGATGCCGATATCGGCTCTTGGGAACTTTGAAGCCCAAAGGACGGCTGAACGCGGACTAACCCTGGTCGAGCTTCTGGTGGTGATCGCCATCATGGGGTTCGCTTCGGGTGCGGTTTTGCTGACGGTCACAACGGGCCGTGCACCGATTGTGGACGCTGCCCTTAAAGTCGAGCGCGATATCGCCTCCATGCGGGACACGGCTGTCGCTTCGGTGTCGGTGTTCGGGTTGCGTACGGAGGAAGGCGGTTATGGCCGGTATCGTGGCCAGGCTGAGGGCTGGGTGCTTTTCGAGACCTACAGCCTTCCGCATAAGATCGATATGGAGCTTGTGGTGGGAGAGGATTGGTCCCTGACCGAACATTCCGAGGACGTCCCGTTTCCAGAGTTTGACGAGGAGGATGAGGACAAGGCTGTTGAGCCTGAGATCGTCTTCTCGCCAGAGGGGAGTGTCACGCCCTTCACCCTCACGCTTCGCGACGGTGAGCGCGCTATTGTTCTGTCGGTTGATGGTTTTGGAAAAGTGTCCGATGCCGATTTCTAAAAACCAACGCGGGTTGACCTTGATCGAGGTTCTGGTCGCCCTGGCGGTTTTAAGCCTTGTTGCGGGGTCGCTTTTGATCCTGATGGGGCAACAGGTGCGGCAAGCGACGATCATCGAAGAGCGTATGCTGGCGAGGATTGTCGCGGAGAACGCTCTCTCCAGCTATATCGCTGCGCGCCAGATCGGTGCGGACACCGATCCTCAGGGGGAAGAGGATATCGATGGGCGGGTGTTTTCTTTTCGAATTCGCCGCCAGGATGCTCCGATTGAGGAGTATGAGACTGTCGTGGTCGAGGTGCGGCTCAGCCGTGATGGGCAAGTGATCGCTTCCCTTGAAACCCTCCAGCGAGCGCCCGGACCATGAACCAGCGCGGTATGACCTTGATTGAGGTGCTGATCGCTCTTGGCATCTTTGCCGCGGTGAGCGCGATTGGCGTGGGCGCGCTCAGCCTCGCGGCAAGCGGTTCGGAACAGCTCGATAAGGCGGATATCCGCATTGGCGAGCTTGAGCGTTTTCGCGGGCTGTTGCGCAGTGATCTTTACCAGCTCATCGACCGTCCCGTGCGCGAGCCTGATACCGATGAGCCGCGCCCCTCTCTTATGGGTGGTGCCTTCAGCGATGAACTTCTTGAAGACGAGGAGGGTGTTGCGATCCTCGCGCTTGTGCGAAGCGGTTGGCCAAACCCCGGCGCGAAAGAGCCGCGTTCGGAGCTTCAGGCGGTGATCTACTTTGTCCAAGGTGATCAAATTTTAAGGCGCACACGCCCTTTTCTTGATGCTGTACGTGAAACGCCGCACCGTGATGATCTGCTGCTTGAGGGCGTCAGCGATGTGGAGATTGCATTTCTCAACCGCGCAGGTTGGGGGGAGGAGGCTGGTCGCCCTGGCAGGGGTGAGGAGCCAGTCGCGGTGCGGATCCGCTTCATGCACCCCCATTACGGTGCCATGCAGCATATCTTCATGCTCGGAGGCCCGGAATGATCGGCATCCGTCATGATGAAAAAGGCGTTGCCCTCCTCACCGTGCTTCTCCTGGTGGCGACTGTCTCTGTTGTGGCCATTGGTATGACCCAAGCTGTGACCCGCGCCACCAACAGGTCGTTTGCTGCAGGGCTTCGCGATCAAGCCTATTGGGCGATTTACGGCATCGAAGGCGCAGCGATCGACTATCTGCGCGAGAATGCGGCCCAGCTAGGCCAACCCAACACCCCCCTCTTTCAAGAACCGCTGATCCTACCCTCGGCTGACGGAACAGCGACATTGCGTTTTAGCGAGCGCAGCAACTGCTTCAATATCAACAATTTGGTGAATAAGGATGCTGATGACGAGCGCTATGTGGTGGACGCAGGCGCAGCGGATGCGTTTGCAATTCTCGTACGCGAACTTGGTGCAAGCCAGGCGACGGGCTCAATCCTCGCCATGCGCATCGCTGATTTTATCGATTCCAACAACCAGCCTGAGATCTCCAGCGCGGAAGACTTCGACTATCAGCGCCGCAAGGTGCCCTATCGCACGGCAGCTAGGTTTTTAGCATCCGTCAGCGAGTTAAGGGCGGTGGCAGGATTTTCGCGCGATGTTTATCGGGGGCTGCTACCTTATCTCTGTGCTTTGCCGAATGATGGACCACAAAAGTTGAACGTGAACACGCTCACCCCTGAGGACGCGCCGCTGCTGGTGGCTGCCAGTCTTGGCACGATCAACCGCGCCCTGGCCGTGCGGGTCATCGAGTCGAGGCCTGTTACAGGTTATAAAGCCGTCGAAGACTTCCAAAGCATGGCTCAGCTCAGCAACATCGAACTGCCTGAAAATTTCTCGGACAGTCTCGCTGTCGAGAGCGGTTTGATCGCGATGGAGCTGATCCTTGAAGGATCGGTTGGCCGGTTGCGCCAGGAGTCGCTGATTGAGCGCGGTGCTGACGTGAAGGTGCTGGAACGCCGTTTCGGGGAGCGTTTGCCATGACACTTGTGATCTTCCCGGGCCGGGACCAACCCGATGCAGCCATCTTTTGGGTGGATCTCAAGACCGGCGAGGAAGGGGTGGCGACGCCGCTCAGTGCACTGGCTGCGCGCCGAAACGGGGATCAGAAACAACAGATTTGCCTAGCCGTGCCGGGTGACCAGGCCATGAGCCGCGATCTGACGCTGCCCATGAAACGCGAACGCGATGTGCGCCGCGCGGCCCATCTTGCTCTTGAGGATCAGCTTGCGGCGCCGCTGTCTGACATGGAAATCGCAGTGGGTGCTGATCATCAGGGTCAGCGCCTCGTTTCTGTGGCGGCAGGTGATCACCTGCGAACGATGATTGAAGCTGCGCAAGCTGAAGGTCTTGATCCTGATATTGTCACGATCGACCATGCGCTTCTTCCGGCCCCTGATGAAGGCGAAGCCGTGATGTTGACTGTTGGCGGGCGTCAGCTCTTTCGGTCATCCTCTGCGGCGGCAACCTTTGAGCCAGGGTTTGCAGAATTGATCCTTGAGGGGACGGGGACGGCGCTGTCATCGCTTTCGATTGCCGATATGGTGGCGCCGGAAACAGTCCCGAACTTTCGCCGCGGCGGATTGGCAAAGCGCATGCCGCTGCCGGATTTGCGGCCCTATGCTCTTGCTGCATCCTTGCTGCTTGCCGCCGGTGTTCTCTTCCTCATGTCCAATGCGGTCGAAGCCATGCGCTATGCATCGGCGGCATCGAAACTCGAAACCCAGGCCGAGGCCCGGTATCTTGAGACCTATCCCGGCAGCCCCATCGTCGATCTTGAGCGGCAGTTGCGGGCACGCAGTTCAGGTCCAACGCTTCAGTCAAAATTCGTTCCGTTGGCGTCGGTTCTCGCCGAGGTGTTGCAAGAGTATGAGGACACAGCCGTTGCAAGCTTGAGTTACGACCCCGACGGTGAGTTGACCGCTGAAATCGTTTTCTCAAAATTCAGCGATCTTGAGCAAGTCACCGAAGCTCTGCGTGCGCAAGGGGTGGCTGCCAGTGAAGGGTCCGACGCACGGCGCCAAGAAGGTGCTTATATCACCAGACTGTTCTTGAGGGCCGCGTGATGCTGCAAAGATTTCATGCTCTTGGCCAGCGCGAGAAGGCACTTGTCCTTGCTCTTGGCGTGGTTGTCGCGGTTTTGCTCCTCAGCTTGCTGATCGTTCAACCTCTCCTCTCTTTTGAAAAGCGGGCGAAGGCTGATTACAGCCGATCGCTTCAGATCGCGGCGATTGCTGAAAAGCTGAAGCCAGCCTCGGCCAATGCGCCTGTTGACGACCGTTCGCTTCGTTCTGCGGTTACCGAAAGCGCGGCCCAGCGCTCATTGGTCATTGTCAGGATCAATGCCACCGAGGACGGTGAGCTTGAGCTTGCCCTCAACGGTGTTCCTTTTCGCACGTTTTACGCTTGGCTCGAAACGTTGCGGGTTGAGCACAGTATCGTCGTCCAAGAGGCCTTTGTGACGACAGGCGATACCGATGGCTCCCTCGATGTCCGCCTCACGCTGATGCGGGAGGCCTGATGATGCGGATGGCCTCTCTTATCATCATCGGTGTCGTGACGTTCCTTGCGGGGATGATCGCCCAGTTCCCTTTGGCCGCGATTGTTGACCGCGCCGGGCTTCCTATCGGTTACACCGGTGTTTCGGGGACGATCTGGAACGGCGAAATCCGCGGTCTTCAGGCCTCTGGTCAGCGCGTGGGTGATGCCACGTTGAAGGTGCAGGCACTGCCGCTTCTCACCGGGCGTCTTCTTGCCGATGTCACTTTGCGCGGTGAGGGGGTGCATCTCGATGGCCGGGTCGGGCTTCGCGGTGCGACCTTGGTAGCTCATGATCTTGATGCTGATGTTCGTCTTGAAAGGTTTGCCCTGCGTGATGTCTTCGGCCAGCGTTTGCGCGGTCAGTTACAAGCCAATGTCAAAGAATTTGCATTTGACCGCAAGGGTTGCAGGGCCGCCGATCTGACGGTGCACACCGACGCCATCAAGCAAAGTCTCGGGGCTTTTGCTGATCGAGGGTTTGATCTTTCGGGGCAGGGGCGTTGCGAGGGTGATGCGCTGGTGGTGCCGCTTTCGGGGGCGGCGGATGATGGCTCTCTTGCGGCGGAGTTGCGGCTCACCCCTGATGGCCGTTACCGTTCGGAGTTGTCGGTGATCCCTGAAGCCCTTGCCCTTGGCGCTTATTTGCAAAGTGTCGGGTTTGAGCGCGATGGTGATCGGTATCTTGCTGTGCGATCGGGATCGATGGCGGAGACATTATGATCAAACATCTTGCAGGTCTGGTTCTTGTGGGGGTGGCTGCGTGCGCATCGAAGGATGCGCCCATTCCAGCTTTACGGCCCGGTGTTCCGCAAGTGGCCACCGAGGCGCCTGATCCCTCGCCCTTGGAGCAATACGATATTCCCTCGGGTCGTTGCGGTATGATTCTCTGGTCCACCGCCGGTTCGCGCGTTGTGCCCATCTTTCGCTCTGTCGATGCAACCCTCGCCACCATGCGTATCGAAGGGGAGGACATTCCTTTGTCGCTGGTGGCGCAGGAGGGCGCGTTGCGCCTTGGAATGCGTGCGTCCCAGCAATTTTCCGGTGCAACTTCAAAGCAGAAGATCACCGTGGACAGCAACATTCAATGGGGTCAACCCTTCCCTGGCGGGATTTATGTGCAGCGCGGGACCTTGACCACGAGCGGCGAGGACGGTTGGGGACGGGTGATGCCTGTGGCTGGGATTGCAGGGTGCAAAGCCTGACAATCCCTGGCACAGGAGCGATCGAGGTCATTTGATAGGGCCAATGACAACAGGTCATTGCACATCCGGGTCGGGCCACGCCCACCACCATCATCACGTGCCCGAAAACACGGGCGCGCGCCGTCTCGCCTTCGCCCTTGGGATTATTGGGTGCTTTGCCATTCTTGAGGTGATCGGTGGCTTGCTCTCGGGCTCGCTCGCTTTGCTTGCGGATGCTGGGCATATGATCACCGATGCTGCAGCGCTGGCTTTGGCTTTGAGTGCCCAGTGGCTTGCCCAGCGCCAGCCCTGCCAGCGCTACCCCTTTGGCCTCAAACGTGCCCAGGTTCTGGCTGCTTTTGTGAACGGGCTCGCGCTTTTTGCCATTGTCGGTTTTCTGATCATCGAGGCGTGCTTACGCTTTGCCGAGCCCCAGGCAATTGATGTGCGTTTGATGCTGACGGTGGCTTGTATCGGCCTGGCGGCGAACCTTTTGGCTTTCCGTATTCTGCACCCCCAGGCGTCGGCCAATGTGAACGTACGCGGAGCGATGCTGCATGTGGTGGCTGATATTTTGGGGTCGGTGGCGGCGATCGTTGCGGGTCTCGTGATCCTGTGGACCGGCTTTGTTCAGATCGATGCCGTTCTGACCCTTGTGGTTTGTGTTCTGATCATTCGGTCCGCATACCCTCTCGTGATGGAGACAGGCCGGATTTTGCTGCAAGCGGCACCTGAGGGGTTTTCACCGGAGGCGGTTCGTGACGCCCTGATGAAGGAAGCGGAGATCATGGATGTGCACAGCGTGCGGGCCTGGGTCCTGATCCCAGGGGATGCGCAAATTGCGCTCCACGTCGTGATCCGCTCCACCGATGATGCCGAACGTGCTTTGCGTTCAGCCAAGCGCATCTTGAAAGAGCGCTTCGATATCGACCATTCGACAATCCAGTTGGAGGTCGCCAATACGCTCACGGCTGAACCGCGCTGGACCGGTTGTCCTGATGTGCATGAGGTGGCCGAGTAACTTAGGCCTCTTCGTTCGTCTTCATCTGCCGCCGTGCTGCGGGGATTACATCATCAGCACACGTCACGACGGTGATGTCTTCGCGCAGGCCAGGATAGCCGAACCCATCGTCGAGAATGTGGTCGATGAGTGTGACGAGCGGATCCCAATACCCGCCGATATTGCAGATGATGATGGGTTTCTTGTGCAGTTTGAGGCTGGCCCAGGAGAGCACCTCGATGGTTTCCTCCAGAGTGCCAATGCCGCCAGGAAGAACGCAAACAGCATCACACTGATGAAACATGATATCCTTGCGCTCATGCATGGTTTCGACACGGATCAACTCGATGCCGTCCACGGCGCCCTCGGTCTCGGTGAGGAAATTGGGGATGATCCCGAGGACCTCCCCGCCGGCATCGCGGACGGTTTCGGCCGTCACGCCCATCAAGCCTTGCTTGCCGCCGCCGAAGACCAGGCGCACTTTCTCTTTGGCTAAAGCTGTGCCGAGGGTTTCCGCTGCTTCTTTGTAGCGCGGCTCGTCGCCAAGGCGGCTTCCGCAGTAAACGCAGAGCGATCGAAGCGTGGCCATGGGGTATCCTTTCGAAAAGCGCTGTTGCGAGCGTCTTCGGAGCGTAGCAGAGTGCGATCACAACAAAGATAACCTCGGGGTTCCTATGCGCATCTTGGCCATCATTCTGATTCTCGCCGGTCTTGGTGCTGCCATTTGGTACAGCATGAACCGCGGTGAGCTGCCGATTGAGTTACCCGCAGCATCGGAAGAGGAAGCGGAGGTCGAGGCAGACCCCAGTGTGATCCCGCCGACATTCGACATTGTGCGGGTGACGCGGGACGGTTTTGCCACCGTGGCAGGGCGCGGCCAGCCCGGCGCGATGGCGCAGCTTTATGCCAATGGCGATCTTTTGGAAGAGGATGTGATCGGTGCCGACGGTACTTTTGCCATGGCGGTGGACACGCCGCTGACCAGTGGTCCTGTGGAGATGACCCTGCGCCAGGTGGCAGACGGTATGACCGTGGTGGGTGAGGAGACCGTGATCATTTACGTCCCCACCAATGACGACCAAGGACCTGTGGTGTTGCGCACCACACCCGGCGGCACCACCACGGTGCTGCAACGCGCAGCGCCGGTGGATGAGAGCCTCGGGCCGCTTGCGATCGATACCATCGATTATGACAATGCAGGCAATGTGATCCTCGCAGGCCGGGCGGAACCAGGCATGGTGGTGCAGATCTTCGCCAATGGAAGACCGTTTGAGCAGACCCAGATTGACGATGATGGCACCTGGCAGATCACCGGTCGTCTGACGCCCGGCCTCTACACCCTGCAAATCGTGCAACTCGGCGAGGATGGACGTCCGGCCTATGCTATCGAAGTGCCGTTCGAGCAGGCCCGGCAAGAGGATATCGTCTTCCGCGACGGCAATGTGATCGTCCAGCCGGGCAACAATCTCTGGGTCATCTCACGCCGCGCTTACGGTACGGGCTTCCAATACACGGTGATTTACGAGGCCAACAGCGGGCAAATCCGTGACCCGGACCTTATCTATCCCGGTCAGATTTTCCGGGTGCCCGACTCCGACGTGGCCGATGGTGAGGAGTGATCAGTCACCCTCCGGCTCGTGATTGATCCAGGCGAAGACAGGCTTGAGTGGGAAAGCCCAGATCGTGCCCGCCACCATGTAGAAGAGAAGATCCAAGGCCCAATGGTCCGGGATCCAATCGGCAACGAACAGCACCAAACCCATATAAAGGGTCAGCGCGGGCATGATCGCGAGCACCGCGATGAGCTTTTTTTGACGCGACTTCACTTGTGTTCAATGTCCCCGTGACGATGCGGCCCCTGGGAGAGGGGCGCCGGTGTCGTTATGTGAATTCCGTGACAGATAATCATGCACAGAATATGCGTCCGGTGGCGATATGGCTTTTCGTCATGGCGGCCCTTATTGGCTTGATGGTGATCATCGGCGGGGCCACGCGGCTCACCGATTCAGGGTTATCCATCACCGAGTGGGACCTTGTCATGGGAACCCTGCCGCCACTTTCTGAGGCCGATTGGGACGAGGCCTTCGCGCTCTACCGTCAGATACCAGAATATGAACGCGTCAACCAAGGCATGACCCTCGACGAGTTTAAGTTCATTTTTTGGTGGGAATGGGGCCACCGCAATCTTGGCCGGTTCATCGGTTTGGCGTTTCTTCTTCCGCTGACGGTCTTTTGGCTGACAGGCCGTGTGCGGGGGGCTTTGCGTTGGCGGCTTTTGGGGATTTTTCTCCTCATCTGTCTTCAGGGCGCGATTGGTTGGTATATGGTGAGTTCAGGGCTGTCTGAGCGGGTGGATGTCAGCCAGTACCGTTTGGCCTTGCACCTCTCCACGGCACTTGTTCTTTTTAGCCTCGTGCTCTGGCAAGCTTATGCGCTTTCGCAGCGGCGGGGTGCTCTTCAGGCGGATGATCCCTGGCTGGGCAAGAGTGCCGTGGCCTTGCTTGGTGTCACGTCCTTGCAGATCGTGCTCGGTGCCTTTGTGGCGGGGCTGCGTGCAGGCTCAAGCTACAATTCCTGGCCGCTGATGGAGGGGACGTTCGTGCCCGCGGGATATTTTGGTGCCGACCCAGCCTTTCTTGATCTCTTCGAACGGATTGAGGCGGTGCAGTTCAACCACCGGACGCTGGCCTATTTGGTTGCTGCCGCTGCGGCCCTGTTTGTTTGGCGGGCTTTGAAAGCGGGCCGTACACTCTTGGCTTATGCCGTGGGCGGCGCTGTTTTGCTTCAGATCATCTTAGGCATCTGGGCCATCGTTTCCGCCGTGCCCTTATGGCTCGGTCTTGCGCACCAAGGCGGCGTACTGTTGATCCTCGCCATTGTCGTTTATACAGTTTACGGACTTACTGGCCAGGCGGACGCGGAAGATCGTCATTATCAAAGCGCGGGCTCTCAAGATCCAAATTGAGGGCGTCATCAGGCCGGGTGATGGTGATCTCCAGATCGACATCCGCGGCCGCTGGACGCAAGCTGGGCGCCTTGGTGGCTGCACCAACGGTATTCGCCGCCGCTGCCCAAGGGGCCAGGTGAAGGGCCCCGGTTTCATCGAGAAGAGCGATCACGCCATCCCTCAGCACACCGCCAAAATTACCGCCCACAGCTTCGGCTCGGGTGATGATCAGCGGCGCGCCATCCTCGGTCTCGACCAAAAGCGGGGTGCCATCCACACGGATCAATCCGCGAGCAACCGTCACGCCCACGGGCACCTCTCCGGCTAAGATCAGCGGAAAGTGCTCGGCGCGTTGGCTCGTGACAGCCAGCGTATCGTCCGCGTCGAGTTGAAACACAGCCTTCCCATCGGAAAAGAAGAACCCTTGCGCCGTTGCATCGCAGCTCATCATGGATCCGTTCTCGATCAACGGGCCTTGGTTCATGGCGGCTGTGCCATCATCGCTCTGTATAAGGTCGATCATCTGAAGATGCCCGTCGATGAGCATCGCCGCACGATCACCAAGGGCGCAAAGATCCAAAGCGGTATCGCCAGGGCTATCGAGCCGCGCCAGCTCCTCACCCGATGTGTTGAGAACAACCAACGTCCCTTGCGCGCTTAACGCCAAGATCGAACCTTCGCGTCTGTCGAATGCGTAGGTGACCGCGACCGCCTCCGCGATCAAGCCAGGATCGATGACACGGGCCTCGGTGCCGCTGACCCCCACGACGGCGATCCCTGCCTCCCCATTGGCGGCGATCACTTGGCCTTGAAAGCCAAGATCGGGTGCTTCGTAAAAAGCAAGATCGGTGACCTCGCCGTCGAACTGGCCAAGGGTGATCGCTGTACGGATCACGGCAGGGCCCTCGGTTCGGGCCGCTGGGGCATCGTCCTCAGTCGCAGCTCTTTCAGGCGCGGGTGCCTCGCCGCAGCTAGCGATCAAGGCGAAAAAGAGAAGGGCAAGGCGGGCCGGGAAGAGCATGGGGTGGGTCCTAAGGCATCTTTTGCTGTTGCCGCATCAAAGCGAAGTCCGCGAGGCTTGGCCAGCGCCAAAAAGCGTAGGGTGTCATAGGCTTGTTCATCTGCGGTATGATAATACCGTACATCTAGGCACCTGATATCACGTCTTTTTTCAAGGGCGTGTTGACAGCGTTCATCATTTGCTTCAGGGGCGCGGCTTCGCATGTAACCAATGGGGAGTAGCGATGCAGACCGACGCTTCGCGCACCTACAACACCAAAACCGCTGACGCCCACGCACAGAAAAAGTGGGTGCTGATCGACGCTGAAAACCTCGTCGTGGGCCGATTGGCTTCGATCATCGCTCTGCGCTTGCGCGGCAAGCATTTGCCGACATTCACACCGAATGTCGACGATGGCGATAATGTGATCGTGGTCAACGCGGAAAAAGTGGCCTTCACCGGCCGTAAGCGCAACCAGCAAACCTATTATTGGCACACGGGCTATCCCGGCGGCATCAAATCACGCACGGCGGATAAGGTCCTGGACGGACGTTTTCCTGAGCGCGTTTTGCAAAAGGCTGTGCAGCGCATGTTGCCCAAAGAAAGCCCGCTGGCCCGTCGTCAGTTCAAAAATCTTTACGTTTATGCAGGTCCCGATCATCCGCATGAGGCGCAAAAGCCTGAGACGCTGGATATCGCTGCCATGAACACCAAAAACACGCCGCGCGGCTAAACGAAGGAGCTGACGGATTATGAGTGAGACCCAAGGCCTCGATAGCTTGAAAGAGATCGCCGCCGACGCCGGTGTGGTTGCCGACGAAGCACTTGGCACGGAAGAGGACGTCGTCCTTGCTGAGCCTAAGATCGACGCGCTCGGTCGTTCCTATGCGACGGGTAAGCGCAAGACGGCTGTGGCTCGCGTGTGGATCAAACCTGGTTCGGGCAAGATCACCGTCAACAAAAAGGACTATACGGAGTATTTTGGCCGTCCTGTCCTTCAGATGGTGCTGCGCCAACCTTTGGAAGCGGCCGAACGCCTCGATCAGTTCGATGTGATCTGCACCGTGAAGGGCTCGGGCCCATCGGGACAGGCCGGTGCTGTGCGCCACGGTATTTCCCGCGCCTTGACCTATTACGAGCCGGGTTTGCGTTCGGTCCTCAAAAAAGGCGGGTTCCTGACCCGCGACAGCCGGGCGGTGGAACGGAAGAAATACGGCAAGGCCAAAGCCCGCCGGAGCTTCCAGTTCTCGAAACGCTAAGTTTTATCAAGACGACTGTAGAAAAAGCCCGTCTATTTGGCGGGCTTTTTTTGTTGCGCCAGTCTATGAACGATAAAGGCTATACTGATTATTTGGCTTGGCGTGCGGGCTCCGCTTTGATTGGTCCGAATATATCGGTAAAGCTTTCTTGTAGAGCGTGATCGAAAGCCTTCATACCGCCGGAGTTTTTGCCAAGCTTGGCAAGACTGGTCACACCGTAACGGGGCTCGGCAATCCCGCAAGGCACGATCCCCTCAAAATGCTCAAGGTCCGGATCAATATTGACGGATATCCCGTGAAAGGTCACCCATCGGCGGATGCGCACGCCCAACGCAGCGATCTTGTCCTCGCGGCCTTCTTCACCATCCACCCAAACACCGACGCGGCCCGTCTTAAGGCCACTCTCTACGCCTAACCGTTTCAGCGCGCCGATAATCCAAGCTTCCGCATCCTGAACAAATCGCCGCACATCCTTTTTGCGGCGACTTAAGTCCAGCATGAGGTAGGCAACCCGCTGCCCTGGTCCATGGTAGGTGTACTGACCACCGCGCGGAGACGAATAAACGGGGAAGCGATCAGGATCCCGCAAATCCTCAATTTTCGCGCTGGTCCCGGCTGTGTAGAGCGGCGGATGCTCCAAAAGCCAAACCATTTCGGGACCACCTTGTTGGATATCCGCGACGATGCGATCCATCTCAGCGCAAGCATCAGGATAGCTTACAGGCGCCTCGCTCACCCGCCACAGCACCGCCTCAGCATACCAATTGTTGTTGGTTTTGGTCACGTTTTCAACATGCAACGTCTTTTATCCAAATGAAACCTCCAGCGCTTGCATGGCCACATTCACTTTGCTAATGCCCGCATTCTTGCAATATGCCTCGCAAGATTAATGTGCGGTCGTGGCGGAATTGGTAGACGCGCAGCGTTGAGGTCGCTGTCCGGTAACACGGGTGGAAGTTCGAGTCTTCTCGACCGCACCATTATCATAGACATTGAGGTGCCCTAAAGTCCTGAGAAAGTTGATTTTTCTCCTGAGGTCACCAGTGGCTTGTGCTCGGTCGCGCGATTTGAGATACAAATTGCATACATTTTGTGATATGCGTAATGCACGCTTGCTTCTGAAAAGTCCGATCGGCACTTCCTCCTGAGAGGGGCGATCTGGCACTATCAACGACGTGTACCGAAGAAATACCAGCCCTTCGATGGTCATTGGTTCGTGCGCGAGAGCCTCGGGACTTCGTCACTCGGGATTGCGCGAATGCGCCGTGACGAATTGGCTTGAGCTGATGATGCCTATTGGGCCTCGCTGGTGGCGGTGGCTTCAGCAACGGGCTGGACCGATGGTGCACCGGATGGCAAAAGTCTGCACCATTAGTACGAGGCGCAGCGGGCACAGGCCCTTTCGATGGGCTTCACCCACAAGCCGATGACGGCGTTGCTCGATGATCCCGATATTGCCCGCCGGGTGTTGGCACTGAGCCAAGGCCGTGGAAATCAACGCACCGAACGCGGCATTTCAGGCGGAGGCGCTGCTCGGTGGATCGGAGCAACCAAGCCCGTCGGTGACCGAAGCACTCAAGATCTATTTCGACGACATCGCGATCGATGAGCAGTACAACAAGTCCGATCATCAAAAGTATCAGTGGCGGAAGGTGAAGCGGCTGTCGATCAGCGACTTCGTCGAGGCGGTGGGCGATCTTCCGTTGACAGATATGACCTGTGACTATGCGCAACAGTTCCAACGCTATCGGACTAACCGCCATCTCGGGAACGTCCGGGTCCTCTACAGTGCGTACTTCAAGCACATCGGCGAGGAGACACGTCCCAATCCGTTCCGCAACATGTTTTTCAAGGGGAAGACCCGGGTCGAGGTACCGGCTTTCGAGAACGACTGGGTACAGACGAAAATACTAGTTCCAGATACCCTTAGCGGGCTTAGGCCGGATTTGCAATTTGCCGTCTTGATGTTGATTGAGACGGGATGCCGATCGAGTGAGGTCCTCAATCGGTAGACGGAGGATATCCGTATTGATGATGAGGTGCTTTTCATTTCGATCAAGCCGCGACGGAAGCGTGAAATCAAAATGGAGGCCGTCAGCAATCGTGGGACATTTGACGGGTCTGTCGTAACGGAGGATTTTCGGCTCATCGTAGCCCATTGAGGGAGCGAAGATGAGGCGAAAATCTGGGCCGTAAGAGTCGGCCGAACAGCATATCAAGGACATCGCCTGCGCGGAGAGAACGTGGCCGAGTGGCTGAACACTCATTGGTTCCTCAGCATTGCCGACGCACACGGAAAGTTGGAGGCTTGGCGTAGAGACTATAACGAGGTACGTCTTAACAGTGCAATCGCCAACAAACCGCCGATCACCCTCATATATCACGGCAGCGTATCCAGCCCACCGCCATGATTGACCCGGAAAACTCTACCGTCAGGTGCGGGCAAATCGGGGAGCGGACCAGGGTGAGCAGACTTTATTCCCAAGCGGATGAAATTCGGGGGTCACAGCACAGCCCGTGCTACGGACACTATGTTCAAAGTACACCGCTTTGACGGCCTCGTCGTCCACGATGAGGATCCGTATCGACGTCAGTGCGAATTTTCGTCTTGAAGGGTTCCAGGCAGCTTCAGCGAGAACAACGCTCCGCCCCTTTCGGAGGCACCGAATGTCAGCTCGGCATCGATCTGGGCCACCAGGCGACATACAAGCGACAGCCCCATGGAAGCGATTCCCTCCAATTGGAAACCCGAAGGTAGACCAACGCCGTCATCCAGGACATCCACGACGTATTGTGCGTCCTCGACACGCCGCCGGATGCCGATCCGACGAACTTCCTCTTCTTCGGGGTAGGCGTGCTCGTAGGCATTGGCGACCAGTTCCACGACAATCAGCCCCGCTGCAGCGACGATCTGCATATCGACAGTCACGTCGTCGTCCTGCATCGAGTCAAAGTGGCAGCACTCGCCATACAGCTCATTGAGCTTGTCCGTCAGGCGCTGGAGGTAGTCGTCGAGTTGGACGTTGTTGGATATGGATTTTCCGTCAATCGCTTCGTGAATGGAGGCGAGGCTGATGACCCGGGCTTGCACATCTCGGAGCTTCTGTGCCTCGTTCGATTCCAGTATGGCCCGATCCGTTTCCAAACCGAGAAGCGCGGCTACGATTTGCAGGTTGTTCTTGACGCGATGATTGAGTTCTTCGAGCAGGATTTCGCGCTGATCGACGAGGTCTGTTAATTCATCTGCCTGGGCTTCGATTCTTACGTTCTTCTGCTTGAGCTCGCGGTTGAGCTTTCCGCGCTTCCTGAGCATGAGAACGACCGCTGTTAGGCCGACAACCAATGTCAGACTTAACGCGATTGCCATAATGGTCATGCGTCTTTGTTCGATCGCGGCAGCGCGAGCGATGGCCGCCTCCTGCTCTGCAAGCTTCACCGAGGCCCTGTTGACCTCACTTTTGAGTTCTGAAACGGCAACTTGTATCGCAGAGTTATAGCTTTCCTCCCCATACTCACTTTGAACATCAAAAGCATCGATTGCCATCTCGAACGCCCGAACATGATCAGATGACTGAGCATAGGCTTTAGACAACCAGATCATCGCCTCCGCTTCGTCGTTTTTTCTCTTGGTCTTCCTTGCAAAATCAATGCATTCTTGTGCTCTTCGTTCGAAATCAGATATCACATCATTCGTCACACTGCCGGCCCGAACTTCGGCTGCCAGAATGTAGCACTTGCCATGGGAGGCGTCGTCCAAACCTCCGGACCTTGTGTAAAAGTCGATGGCAGTTTGAAACAGGGTGATCGCTTGCTCATAGTTTCCTGCTGCTAATGCGACGAGACCCTTGGATTCCTCAAGCCGGACATAGGTTTCTTGCGGTATGTCACCTTTGGGAAGGCTATCGGCTTCTGCGATTAGCGCTTCTGCCTTACCAATGCGTCCGAGTGCTGCGTAGTTTCGAATGGCATTTGAAGCAGCATTGATGGTCGCCCCTTCGTAAAAACCGCTCGATGCAAATCGCCGCTTCTCATACTCGTAAGCGCTCAGATAGTTTTCTAGGCTTAATTCCAATAGGCCCATTTCATCGAGAAGCACGCCCATGTTATTCTGTATCATGGCCAGCGTGTCGAGTTCAGCGATATCGTTGTTTGCGCTCTCAGCCAGGGCCAGGGCCCTTCGATAGTGCGATAGCGCGCCGATCCGGTCCCCCCTGCGACGTGCGACGGATCCACGATTGACGTAGATACGCGCGAGGCGGTCCATCCGACCGAGACTTTCGAAACGCCTCGCAGCAATATCGTAGTAGGCATCCGCAGAATCGTAATCGCTTTCATAAACATAGGTATTACCGATCAGTTGGATGACTCGCGTCAGCTGCAGAGGCGTGAGGCTGGCTTCGGGATTGTCTTTGATGGAAAGAAGCCGCGAGCGGACCTCACTTGGATCATCTGATGAGAAGAGATGCAACGCATCGAGCTGGGCATCCCAATCAACGTCGCCATCCGCTGGAGACTGAGCCCATGCAGGGCAGGTTCCCATGAGAACACACGCAGTGAGCGTCGAAATCGCTTTGACTATCCAGCGCAACATGACACGATCCATATACCTTTTCTTGCCGTAAGCGGCCTATCTGTTCTGATGAGCCCTGGATGGCGCAGCCATCTTTTATGTAACCATCGTGTTGCTCTGGTCTTCCCGCGGTTTTTAGACCAGGTGCTCTGCAACCTTTTGAGGGCAATGTCATGCTAACGGGCAAAGGTTGTCAGTAGGCAGATTCGTCTACCAGCGCTGCAGCTGTCACCTGAACTTCGCTCCGAGGACGGTCCTGAGTTCGGCCAAGGCGTGCAGTCTGACGATGTGACGCCCGAGGGCATTAGCTCGCTAAGGGCCGCGCGTAGGACCTCAGCTTGTCGGTCACGATCCGCTTCGGCTTCCGCCAGC
>JBCCTG010000004.1:0-21417 GCA_039198735.1 Pseudomonadota bacterium
CCTGTGAAGCACCCGGCTGTGTTGGGCAGAAACGTGAAACGCTCTGGGCTGACATAATCCACGAGCATTGGCTCGTCAGGATTGGTGAGATTGACCCGCCGCACCGCCACCGTGACGATCTCCGCACCGGACGCCTCAGCGGCAGCGGCGTTCTCAGCGTAATCCTTGTACTTTCCCGTGCCGATGATCAGGCGGGAGCGGAACGAGCGCCCTGCCACGGTGAAGGTGCTGTCTGCGCGGGAGGATTTTTCTTCTGTCATCTTAACCACCTCCTACGAAACGCACGATCTCCAACTGATCACCGTCGGCCAATTGGATTGTGTTGTAAGCAGATCGGGGCGCAATAGCGCGGTTGTGCTCCACGGCGACCTTGCCGCCCTCGATCCCCAACGCCTTCAGGAGACCACTTATGGTCTCTCCAGCGGCAATATTGCGGTCCTCACCATTGACGGTGACCGACAACTCGAAACTTTTGTTTTTGCTCATCGTCACACATGGCAGCTAAGAGTCTCCTATGAGCACCGCAAGTGAGCACAACGTCATTGCCGTCCTGAACGGCCCGAATCTCAACCTGCTGGGCACCCGCCAGCCAGAGATTTATGGTGCCAAGACTCTCGATGACATCGAATCGCTTTGTCAGAAGCAGCTCAGCAAGACGCGATTCGCTCTGCGGTTTGCCCAAACCAACAGTGAAGGCGATCTGATCTCCATGGTCCAGGATGCCCGCGAATCGGCCGCTATTCTGATCAATGCCGCTGGCTACACCCACACTTCGGTGGGGCTTCTGGATGCCTTGCTAACAGTGCCCTGCCCGGTGATCGAGGTGCATCTTTCCAACCCCCATGCCCGCGAGGATTTCCGCCATCGGTCGGTGATTGCACCGGCTTGTCGAGGAAGCATTGCGGGATTTGGCGCGGATAGCTATCGGCTAGCCCTTGACGCTGCCATCGCACTGATTGATGGCGCTTCTTGAGAGTGCTGAGGGAAACAAGAACAACAATGCCGAAGAGCCTGGACGAGGACCTCGAAACGGTACGTGAGCTCGCGAACGTCTTGAACGAAACCGGATTGTCGGAAGTCGAGCTGGAGCGGGGCGGATTGCGCCTGCGGGTTGCGCGTCAGATCAACCAGACAGTGATCGAGTCGCAGGCCGCTCCCGTGATCGCCGCCGCAGCCCCTTCAATTGCTGCGCCCGCCCATGAAGCCGCAATGCCAGCCCCTGCCCATTCAGGCGAAGCCATCAAATCACCGATGGTGGGGACAGCCTATCTTTCACCAACGCCAGGCGCTGCGCAATTTATCGAGGTTGGGAGCGATGTGGCGGCAGGCCAGGTCCTGATGATCGTCGAAGCGATGAAGACGATGAACGAGATCAAAGCTCCGCGTGCAGGAAAAGTGCAGCAAATTCTCGCCAAGAACGCCGAGCCTGTTGAGTTCGACGAGCCGCTGATTCTGCTTGAGGCCTGATTCGATGTTCAAGAAGGTCCTTATTGCCAATCGCGGGGAAATCGCGATGCGGGTGCACCGTGCCTGCCGTGATCTTGGCATCCCCACCGTTGCCGTTCACTCCACCGCTGATTCAAACTCCATGCATGTGCGGCTTGCCGATGAAAGTGTCTGTATTGGGCCGCCAGCCGCCAAGGACAGCTACCTGAACATCGCGGCGATCGTCTCGGCCGCCGAAATCACCGGCGCCGATGCAATCCACCCCGGCTATGGCTTTTTGTCGGAGAACGCGAAATTCGCGGACATCGTCAAAGCCCATGACATCACTTTCATCGGTCCGTCAGCGGATCATATCCGCACCATGGGTGACAAGATCGCCGCGAAAAAGGCTGTGGGCGAGCTGGGTATTCCGCTGGTGCCAGGCTCCGACGGTGCTCTTTCGAACATCGATGAAGCGCGCGCGGCTGCACAGAAAATTGGTTATCCGGCGCTGATCAAAGCGGCCTCGGGCGGCGGCGGTCGCGGCATGAAACTCGTCCGTGAAGAGAGCGAGCTTGAGAATGCTCTGCATGCGGCCAGCAGCGAAGCGCAAGCGGCTTTCGGTGACGGGTCGGTTTATATCGAGCGCTATCTTGAGACCCCGCGGCATATCGAGATTCAGATTGTCGCCGATAGCCACGGCAATGTCGTGCATCTCGGTGAGCGCGACTGCTCGCTGCAACGCCGCAACCAAAAGGTTTTGGAAGAAGCGCCCTCACCTATTCTTTCGGAAGCAGCACGAGCCAAAATTGGCGAGACCACCCGCAAGGCTATTGAAGGTCTTGGCTATCTCGGTGTTGGCACCGTTGAATATCTCTACGAGAATGGCGAGTTTTACTTCATCGAGATGAACACTCGTCTGCAAGTGGAACATCCGGTGACAGAACAAATTACCAATATCGATCTCGTCCGTGAGCAGATTGCTATCGCAGCTGGGCAGCCGCTCAGCTTCAAGCAAGAGGATGTGCGGTTTCATGGCCACGCTATCGAATGCCGGATCAACGCCGAGGATCCTGCGACTTTCGCACCGTCGCCTGGAAAAATCCAAGAATTTCATGCGCCAGGCGGTTTAGGTGTGCGCTTTGATTCGGCTGTCTATGACGGCTATTCGATCCCGCCTTATTACGACTCGATGATTGGTAAGCTGATCGTTTGGGGTGATAGTCGCGAGCTTGTTCTTCAACGCCTGAGCCGCTGCCTAGAAGAGACCGTGCTCGCCGGTATCAAAACCACTGTGCCGCTGTTTGAACAGCTCCTCGATGAGGAAGACTTCCAAAAAGGCGACTATCACATCCACTGGCTCGGCGAATGGCTTGCTAGCCGAGAGGACAGTTAAGTCATGACGCTTGCCAACCGGTTGACACTCATCAGGGCGGCGCTCGTTCTTCCTTATGCGTTCTTTGTGCTTCAGGGTCAGTTGATCGTGGCTGCGGCTCTCTTCGCCATTGCCGCGGCCACGGACTTGCTCGACGGTTATGTGGCGCGGCAGCGGAAGGAAGAGACCGCCATGGGCCGGGTTCTTGATCCGATTGCTGACAAGATGCTCACCATCGCTGCTCTTATTGTGCTGGTTGCGAACGGTACGCTCACGGGGCTTCTTCTGGCCCCGGTTCTGATCATCGCTTTGCGCGAGCTTTGGATCAGTGGTTTGCGTGAAGGTATGATCGACACCGGTGCCGAGCTGCCGGTCTCGCCGATGGCCAAGGTCAAAACGGCGCTGCAGCTTCTGGCGCTGTTTCTTCTCACTTTTGGCCCCTCCACGGCTGGGCACGTCTTGTTCTGGCTCTCGGCCCTCGTGACGTTGATCACAGGGCTTCATTACACGATCGTCAGTATGAAGATCCTCAATCTTGGTGCTGAGGGCCCTGCCAACTCGACGTGAGATCTTTCGCGGCAAGACGCGGACGTTCTTTCGGCGCTTCGGTCGCCGTCCCGATATAGACGAAGCCTGCGACGCGCTCACCCTCGGTAAGCCCAAGCGCTTTGATCACCATCGGGTCGTAGGCGTACCATTCCGTCAACCATTGCGCCGCGTAGCCTGCTGCGCCAGCGGCGATCACGAGGTTTTGGCAAACAGCGCCCGCTGTCAAGATTTGCTCCCACTCCAGTGTTTTGTGCGTGCGATCCACACAACTCACCACAACGATGACCACTGGTGCACGGAGGAAGCGGCCCTGTTCAAGCTTGAGCGTTCCCTCATCCGCTGCCGGATCATTTGCCTTGTAAGCTTGGGCGAGAACCACGCCAAGTTGATCGCGGGCCTTGCCTTCGATGGTCAAAAACCGAAAAGGATGCACCCGGCGGTGATCGGGCACCCGCGCGGCCATGGCGAGAAGCGCATCCCGCTCATCCGCGGTCGGGCCCGGCCCGGTCATCTGCGCAGCCGTCAGCGAGCGGCGCGTCCAGAGATAGCCGAGGGTTTCCTCACGCAGGCGCGGGGCCTCGAGCAGGTCACCAAGCTGGGGTGCGGGGGCAAGGTTTTCGGTCCATGATGTCATAGGGATACGTTAGGATATCTTGTGCCCACTTGCTAGAAGTTCCGGCGGATCCATTCGAGCGCGGTAACTTTCGTTCTCGGCGCTTCGAGCTGCATCGCCGTTGTCGCGGCGCGCGGGACCGCACCTTCGGCCAGGCGCGCTGCACCGGCGATCAGTGCAAGGATCGCTGGATCTTTCCGCGTCAGGCGCAAACCAGGACCTGAAACCTGAAACCCTGCGCGAGCGAACGCAGCCGTCACCAACGGCGTTGGCGGTAAGCCAACAAGCACAGCATCGTGAAAATCGATAGAGGCCTGATCTGCTGCCTGACGGCACGCCTCGACAAGCTCTTCAAGCCTGGCAGCGGCAACGCGGACTTTCTCCTGGTCGTCCTCCGCACAGCGATCATAGAGAAAACGATCGGCACATTTGTCTGCATCTTTATCATCGAGGGCGAAGGCGGTTTTCAAATCAAGCGCCAGGTGTCCCGCACCAACAGAAACCGTCACCGAGGCCGTGACACTATCATCGTTCAACTGAACAATCTTGGTATGCCAAGCATCACAGAGAATGAGCGGCAATCGAGCATCATCAATCGCACTGAGGCTTGCGGCCAGCGCTTCTTCCGATGACATCACGCCTTGCAGAGACAATCCTGCTTCCTCGCAAGCCTTCTCAAGATCTGCAAGGAAAGGCAGGGGGCTGACGAATGAGGTGACATCCATTTCAAAGCTTTGCGCTGGCTCGCCAACCGGCGATCCCTCAACCGGGACACCGTCAAGCCGAATTTGCGAGGGCTCGGCCGACACCACCGCAAGGTTTGTGCCGCCAGCTTGACCAAGTGCACGTTCAAGCGCGCCGCTGACATCGGTATGGTTCACCTGACGACCAATCCCTGCACGGACTTTCAGCATCTGGCATGTGGTCGCGGAAAGCGGCAGGCACGCCACCACATCACCCGAGACGTCGAGGGCCGAGAGAACAGTCCCCGCATCACGGCGCACCTGACCCTTCCGGTTCAGGATCGTATCGCCCAAGACGGCATCGTCGAAAGGCAATCGCGATCCAGCCGGGATCAAGGCGCTCACGGCGTCAGAGAGGAACAGCGTGCTGGTCACGCTTGGGATCCTACTCCTCCTTGGGCTTATAGTAAGCCCATTTTGGATCACGCAGGTCGATATAATCGAGGGTGGCCGCCAGACGTCCGGTGCCCGCCTCAAGCTTCTCAAGCCGGGTGAGCGCGCCGCGAATATCGTCTTCGGGGAGTTTAGCAAGAAATCCGTTGCGGAAGCGCACGTCGAACCGGCGTCCACCCACCACCACGATGCCCGCCGTGCGGCTGTAGATCACAGGATGCTCACGTAGCAGACGGATGAAAGCCGTGGCTTCGGAGGGTGTCTTGGTGCCGCTGATCACGGGCAAATGGGTGAACTCCGTTGGCTGAACAGGGCGCACCACCACGCCCTGGCTGTCCACCACGAAATATGTTCCGTTCTCGTCGAGATAAAGCGCTTTCTCATCCCGCTCGATCACCGAGACATGCAATGTGTTGGGCAAAAGTTTCTGAACCGATGCCGCCTGAACCGTGCCCATCGCCTCCAGGGCAAGACGCAAATCTTCAGCATCCACCGTGAGAAGCGAGCGGCCGATGATGCTGCCGTAACGCTCATCACGTAATGCCGTCATGACCTCGCGTGCAGTCAAACCCTCACCGCCTTTGATGGTCACGTGCATGACATTGAGGCCAAGGCCACGGGCCATCGTTTCCGGCATCGCTGCCATCCGTTCGGGCAAGGAGGATAACCGTCCCGACGCGGCCCCCACCACGAAAGCCAAAAGACCGAGGGTAATAATCGTTAAGAAGAGGATTTGTGAGGCACCGCGGATCAAAAGTCCTGCCGAATCGTCAAGCCGTGCACCGATGGCTTCCCACGTTCCCGCATTGCGGCGTGTCACCCGTTTGACGGGGCGTTTTCTCGCGGCAGGTTTCCGCGTTGCGGGCTTTGTTTTTACCGTCGGCACGAGGCGTCTTCGACCATCCATTGGCAGAGCTCAGCGAAGCTGATCCCGCAATGCTGGGCCTGCTCCGACGCGAGCGACGTTTGCGTCATTCCTGGTTGGGTATTCACTTCCAGGATGAACAGCCCCTTAACGCCGAGGCTCTCATCCCACCGGAAATCAACCCTTGCAAGGCCCCGGCATCCCAGCGCGGCACCGGCCCGTTGTGCCATGGCGAGCGCCTCGGCATAGGCCTCCGGGGGCATCTCGGCGGGCACGACATGGGGTGCTGCGTTGGCGGAATATTTCGCTTCGTAGTCGTAAAAAGCGGCTTTGATCTCCGTCACGGCAAGGGGGCGGTTACCAAGGAGCGCTGTGGTCAGCTCACGTCCAGGAATGTAGCGCTCAATAATGGCTTGGCCGTGATAGATGCTGTCCTCAGCCGTCTCTTGCGTCGGTGCATCATCACCCTCACGGACGATCTTGACACCGAAGGTCGACCCTTCCGCGATGGGTTTCATGACGTAAGGCGGCGCCATGGGATGGGTGCCATCAAGCTCTGCGGTGGCGATCACTCGACCTTCGGGGACACGCAATCCAGCCGCGGACAGAATATCCTTAGCCCGAGCTTTATCCATGCAAAGGGCCGAGGCCTGCACGCCAGAATGGGTATAGGGAATACCCATCACTTCGAGCATGCCTTGCATCGTTCCGTCTTCGCCGTAAGGGCCGTGAAGAGCATTGAAGATGACGTCAGGTCCTTCACCGTCAAAGCTCGCCCGGATCTGCTGGTCGACACGACGGGTGACATCGATGGCTTCGACCCTATAGGCGTTGATGGTTTGGAGAGTGTCCACCGCATTGTTGCCGGTTTTGAGGCTGACCTCACGCTCACTGGAAAACCCACCCATCAGCACCGCGATTTTTTTGAGTTCACTCATGGGTGCCGTCCGATCCGTTTGATTTCCCATTCAAGGTTATAGCCGAGTTGTTCCCGCACATCGGCGCGGAGGCTCTCGCCCAAATTTTCAAGATCAGCGGCCGTGGCCTGGCCACGGTTGATCATGAAATTGGCATGCAATTCCGACATTTGCGCATCGCCCACCACGCGTCCTCGCCCGCCCACGGCGTCCACCGACTGCCAGGCGGAACGGCCGCCTGAAACCTCAGGGTCAGGATTTTTGAAGGTCGATCCGCCGGTTTTTTCCTTGATCGGCTGGGTTGCCTCACGCTTGGCCATGATGGCGTCGATCGCAGCGGTCAGATCCTCCGGGTTCCCCTCTGTACCCTCAAACGTGGCTTCAATCAGCACGAGATCTGACGGGACATCGGCATGGCGGTAGGAAAAGCCAAAATCTTCCAGCTCGAGATGAACCTCCCGGCCTTTTCGGTCGATAGCCCGTGCAGAGACGAAGTGATCCTTCGTCTCCCCGCCATAGGCACCGGCATTCATCCGCAAAGCGCCCCCAATGGTGCCCGGTATGCCTGCCATGAACGCAAGGCCAGCCACGCCTTCCTTCGCAGCCGCGCGAGCCACTTTGGCATCGAGGGCCGCAGCGCCAGCAGTGACTGTCTTTCCGTCCACGGACACTTTGCTAAAGCCAGGGCCCAAGCGGATCACCGTTCCTTCGATGCCGCCATCGCGCACCAGAAGGTTCGAACCCACCCCCACCACAGTCACGTTCTCGTCAGAAGGCAGACCTTCAAGAATCTCTTTCAACTCATCTTCGGTTGAGGGGATACAAAGCGTGTCCGCAGGACCGCCGACGCGCAGCCAGGTGTAGGGCGCAAGCGCTGCCTTCGGCATAACCCGTCCGCTCACGAACGGGCCTCGAGCGTTGCGGGCAGTGCTTGGGCTGCTTTGGTGATGTCCCCTGCCCCCAGGCAAAGGACAAGATCGCCCGGCTTGGCCTCTGCTGCGATGACGCTTGGAAGCTCCTCAAGACCGCTCAGTGCACGCACATCGCGGTGCCCATTGCGTGTCATACCTTGGGCCAGCGCGGGTGCATTGGCGCCATCGATTGGCGTTTCACCCGCCTCGTAGACGGGTGTGATAAGAACCTTATCCGCTTCGTTCGCACAGGAACAAAAATCTTCGAAAAGGCTCGCCAGGCGGGTGTAGCGATGGGGTTGTATCACCGCGAAAACCTGGCCGTCGGTGACGCCGCGCGCAGCCTTCAAGGTTGCCGCGATCTCCACCGGGTGATGGCCATAATCGTCGATAATCCGCACACCATTCCAAATACCGGTCTCCGTAAAGCGCCGTTTGACACCGCCAAAGCCTTCAAAGCCTTTGACGATATCAGCATCGGAAACACCCAATTCTCGCGCAACAATGGCCGCAGCCACTGCGTTTTGAAGATTGTGCGCACCGGGCATGGGGAGGCGGATGTTTTCAATGCGGGTCACCGTTGCCGTCCGCTCACGGAAGTGCATATCAAAATGCTGCACACCGCCTTCGGTGCGCAGGTTCTCGGCACGCACATCGGCTTGCGGGTTGAGGCCATAGGTGATCAGCCGACGATCGGTGATCCGCCCAACGAGCGCCTGCACTTCCGGGTGATCGAGGCACACCACACCGAAACCATAAAAAGGCGTGTTCTCAACGAACTGATCAAAGGCCGCACGCAGCTCATCAAACCCGCCCCAATGGTCGAGATGCTCCGGGTCCATATTGGTGATGACACTGACGGTTGTTGGCAGACGCACAAACGTGCCGTCGCTTTCGTCGGCCTCCACCACCATCCAATCGCCCTCGCCGGGGCGTGCATTGGAGCCGTAAGCGTTGATGACGCCGCCATTGATCACGGTGGGATCGAGACTGCCAGCATCGAGCAGGGCCGCGATCATCGAGGTGGTCGTGGTTTTGCCGTGGGTGCCCGCAACGCAGACATTCCATTTGAGGCGCATCAACTCAGCCAGCATATCGGCGCGGCGCACCACGGGGATATGCCGTGCACGGGCAGCGGCGACCTCTGGGTTGGCGGGCCCGATGGCGGTGGAGACGATCACCGCCGCCGCATCGCCAATATTCTCCGCACGGTGACCAATGGCCACATCCACCCCAGACTCCCGCAAGGTCTGCACGGTATCGCTCTCGACGATATCCGAGCCGCCAACTTTGTAACCGAGGTTCAGCATCACCCGCGCGATGCCGCTCATGCCGATGCCGCCAATGCCCACGAAATGCACGTGGCCAATGGGGAAAGGCAGGCGAATTTTAATATCGTTTTCTGTCAACGCTTCGTCTTCCGTGCCTCTTGACTTATTGCACCGCAAGCGATCCTTCCGCGAGCGCTGCAGTCAGGTCAGCCAGCGCCTGGGCAGCGCCCTGTTCCATCCGTCCTTTTGCCGCCTGGGCCATCTGCGTCAAACCTTGGGCATCGGACAAAAGGCGGGTGAGGATCACCGTCGCAGCCTCCTCGGTGAGGTCATCTTCAGCGATCAACGTCGCAGCCCCAGCCTCAGTCAGGACCTGGGCATTCATGGTTTGGTGGTCATCCATCGCAATCTTGAGCGGCACCAGAAGTGACGGCCTGCCAATGACAGCAAGCTCCGTCACCGAGGACGCTCCCGAACGGGCGACAACGAGATGGGCCTTCGCGATCCGCGCAGGCAAATCATCGAAGAAAGGCGCGACCTCCGCCTGAACCCCTGCTTTATCATAGACTTCTGCGGTTTTGACCTTGAGGGTGTCCTGCACCTGATGAACCACGTCAAGCCTTCTCCGCAAAGCCTCGGGCAGGGCCGCGATCGCCGGTGCAAAGACCGCCGCAAAAAGAGCAGCTCCCTGGCTACCGCCAAAGATCAGAAGGCGGATGGGTCCTTCGCTGGGGTCGTTGAAGGGGATCCGCGCCGCATCGACCACGGCCTGACGTACAGGATTGCCGGTCTCGCGCTGCAAAAATTTACCCTTGGGCAGGTTCTTAAGAATTGGAAAGGCGTGGGCGATGAACCCGGCATGGCCAGCGGCGAGGCGGTTGGCGCGCCCCAGAACAGCGTTCTGCTCATGGATGCCGGTGGGCAGCCGAAGGCGCTGGGCCGCTAGCATCGCAGGTGCCGAGGGGTAGCCGCCAAAGCCGATCACCGTATCCGCCTCGAAGGCTTTGAGCGCCCGCGACGCACGGCCAATACCGCCCGCCAAGGTGGTTCCTGCACGGATTTTAGCGATAAGACCGCGGGCACTGGGGCTTGCGGCTTTCAAAAGGACCATATCGTCTTTGGGAAAACGCTCTGTATAACGCTCACCACGCTTATCGGTCAGGAGGAGCACGGACCAACCCCGCGCTTTGGCTTCCTCGGCCAAGGCTTGGGCGGGAAACATATGCCCGCCGGTCCCCCCCGCTGCCAGCGCCACTCTCATGATCGGGGTTTCCTTGTCAGGGACAGGAGCAACCCAGCGGCGAGGCCTGATGCAAGGAGCGAGGATCCGCCATAGCTGATGAAAGGAAGCGTCATGCCTTTTGCTGGCAAAAGCCCGACATTGACGCCCATATTGATAAAGGCTTGGAGGCAAAATGCCGTCGCTAACCCAGCGATGGCGCAGCGTTTGAAAACATCGTCGGTGGTCAGCGCCGCCGTGAAACTGCGCCAAGCGATGAGCCCGAAAAGACCGATAATGATCAACCCGATCAAAAGCCCAAATTCCTCGATGGCGACGGCATAAACAAAATCCGTATGCGCATCGGGAAGTGAGGCTTTGACCCCCGGCGCTTCGTGGAGGTCATGGCCGAAAACACCGCCTGAGGAAATCGCTTCGGCAGCCTTATCGGTCTGGTAGGTCTCTCCGCTGCCGGGAGCGAAAAACCGGTCGATCCGCGCTTTGACATGGGCCTGGGTGGCGTAGCCGATGCCCAAGGCGCCCACAGCGGCGGACCCGAGCCCACCGATCCAAGCCCAACTCCACCCAGCGACGAAAAACATCACCGCCCAAATGCCGGTGAGCAAAAGCCACTGGCCATAGTCCGGCTGTAGAAGAAGAAGCACGGATGCAAAGCCGTAAAGGAGCAAACTCGCCACCCCGCCGGGAAAACCGTCAGCGCGCTTGGCCGATAAAAACCATGCAGCAGCGATCACGAAGCCTGGCTTCAAAAACTCCGAAGGCTGAAGGCTAAAGGCACCCAAACTCAACCAACGGGTGGCGCCTTTGATCTCAGGTCCGATGAGCAGTGTAGCGATAATCAAGACAAAAGACCCAAGCGCGGTAAGAAGCCCAAGACGCCGGGCCATCACCGGCGACAATGCTGCAACGCCCGCCATCACCATGGCGGCGACAAACAAGAAAAGCACATGGCGCTCGGTGAAGTAGAACGGCGAGGAAATGCCTATGCGCGCCCCTGCCACCGGTCCAGCGGCAAAAGACATCACCACACCGAGCATCATGAGACCGATAAAGCCGCAGATCAGCTTGCTATCAAAACCGCGCAGGGCACGGGCATGCATGGCCGATGCGCCCTCTTCCATCCGTGCAAAAATGGCCTCAACCATGGGCACGGCTCCGGTCACTCAAAACATCGAGGGCCTTGATCCGGAAAAGCTCACCTTGCGGCGCGTAGCCGGGGGTTCCCGGTGAGAAGAGAACCACAGGCGTGGCGCGGGGCTCCACCCGCATCAGGTCCTGCGCCGCTTGCAGCGCGGCGGCGGTGGCATCGTCCGCATCTTTGAATGTCACGACACCGTCCACCGGCGGGCCTGAGCCATCAAGACTTGCCAGGAAGAATTGGCCCTTCATGAGGGATTTTGTCTTGGCCGAAAGATCGCCGTGGCGGTGTCCAATCCAGAAAACATCAGGGCACGCAGCAATGGCTTGCACGGTGCTCACTGCGCATGTCGCCATGCGATCGTCGACGAACACGATCCGGCCATTGGTACCAATGCAGTCGAACCGTCCCGCAACGCCGCGAAAAGCCAAAAGCCCTGCTGCGATGGTGTCATCGGGCACACCAAGCTCCGCCGCGATGGCCGATGCTGCCGCCGCGTTCTGGGCCATATGGTTGCCGAGCAACACAGCGCTACCTGCAAAACTCGCAATCCGACGGGTGCGTCCATTTCTGATGGCATAAACCGCCTGCTCAATCGCAAAGCACCCATCGCTCAACGTGGCGCCGCCGGAGATGGGGACAAGATGCGCATCACCTCGCGCGCTTTGTCGGCGCACACGCATCATCAGGCTCTGGGTTCCAAGGTCATCAGCACCCAGAACAGAGACACGAGCGTTGATAAGACTATCAGCCGCCGCTTCTTTCGCTTTTTGCGAGATGGGGCGGCCATCTTCTTCGCTGAGGTTGAGAAGTGCGACGATGCTGGGATCAAGCCTTGCTGCCGATGCCAAGGAGGACACGGGAACCTCGAAGATCACCACATCGCGGCATTTGCTGAGGCAGTTGAGATAGCCGTCTTGAGCGCTGAAATTCTGTGCATTCAAACCGCCCCGCATGGCGATCTCCAGCGTCAATGCACTGGTCACACTTTTGCCCGCCGAGCCGGAGATCAGCACGCGACGCTTGGCTATGGTTGCCAAATCGCCGTCGAGCACCGTGAGAAGGTCAAGGTCGTTCGCACAAGGAATACCGCGCTTCTCGGCTTCCTTCCGCAAAGGCGCGCGCATCGGATGATCGGCCCCCACTGCGAGAATGAGGGCATCGGCGTCCTCGGGCAAAGCCTGTTCGGGGCCACCTATGGTGCCAAGCTCTTCCATGCGGTAGCCGCGCGCTTCCAAGGCGGCCAACGCCTCCACATTCAGCGCCGGTCCAAGATAAGCAACGAGGCCTTGGAGGGGGAGACCGAGGCCTTGGTCCATAAGGGCTACCTCAGCTTCAAGGAGCTCAGACCAATCAGAGCCAGGACGAAGGCGATAATCCAAAAGCGGATCACGATCGTCGGCTCTTTCCAGCCTAGCTGTTCGAAATGATGGTGCACCGGCGCCATTTTGAAGACGCGCTTACCGGTGAGTTTGAAGCTCGCAATTTGGATCATCACGGACATGGCCTCAAAAACGAAAAGGCCACCAATAATTGCCAGCACAATTTCGTGCTTGATGGCCACGGCAATGGCGCCGAGCGCACCGCCGAGAGCGAGACTGCCCGTATCCCCCATGAAAATCATCGCAGGCGGCGCATTGAACCAGAGAAAACCAAGCCCAGCGCCGATCATCGCGCCGCAAATGATCGCCAAATCCCCTGCCCCCGGCACATAAACGATGCCAAGATACTCCGCATAATCAGCGCGGCCCGTCAGATAAGCGATGATGCCGAAACTGCCCGCGGCAATCATCACAGGGACGATCGCGAGACCATCGAGCCCATCGGTCAAGTTCACAGCATTGGAGGAGCCGACAATAACGATGGCGGCGAAAGGGAAGATCAAAAAACCAAGCGGAATGATCATACCAAGGAAGGGAACAGCGAGTCCGGTGGCCATGTCGATATCTGCGCCTGATGATGAGCGCAAAATCGCCACTGCAGCCGCTCCCGCAGCAAAAGCAATGGCAAACTGAAAGAGCAGCTTCAAGGATCCCACAACACCGTCAGCGGTCTGTTTTTTCACTTTCAGGTAGTCGTCGTAAAACCCCAAAAGCCCAAAACCGAGGGTGACGCTAAGCACCATCCAGACATAAGGATTGTTGAGTGGTGCCCAAAGGAGCGTTGAAATCACAGCCGAAAGCAGGATGAGCACACCGCCCATGGTCGGTGTCCCTGCCTTCTCCACGATATGGCTTTGCGGACCATCGGTGCGGATTGGCTGGCCCTTGCCCTGTTTGGCGCGCATCCAATTGATCAGGCCAGGGCCGATCACGAACGCGATGATCAGCGCCGTGATCAGCGCACCACCCGTGCGGAAGGTGATGTAACGGAAGAGATTGAAAATCTGGTACTCGTCCGCAAGCGGAACGAAAAGATGGTAAAGCATGGTCCTAATGCCCCGAAGATGCCGCGATCAGGCTGCGAACAAGCAAACCAACCTTAGAGGCGTTCGATCCTTTGAACAGCACGTGATCGCCGTCCTTGAGATTATCTAACAAAACTTGCAGCAACTCCTCGGCATTCTCCGCATGCACCCCGCGCTTAGGTTCGGGAAGTGCAGCCCGGAGATGCTCCATCAGCGAACCTGCCGTGAAGACGCTATCGGCTGATTCTGCCGCCGGTGCTGCAAGATCGGCATGGAGTGTCGGGGCGTCTGGTCCCAGCTCCAGCATATCACCAAGAACGGCAATCTTGCGCCCACCTTTTACGCTGGAGAGTACGCTCAATGATGCGCGCATGGAGGCGGGATTGGCGTTGTAGCTTTCATCGATGAGGGTGATCGTCCGGTCGCCGAGGGTGATGTCCTGGGTCGCGCCTCGCCCTTTGTCGGGCCGAAAATGCTCAAGCGCTCCGGCTGCGTCTTGAATATCGACACCGGCAAGCCCTGCCGCCAGCAGCGCGGCAACGGCATTGGACGCCATGTGCAAACCCTGGGCATGCAAGCGGAAAGTGATAGGCTGCCCCAAAATATCCGCTTTCACCATCAGCCCGTCAGGTGAAACGTCCGCGCTTTCAAGACGCGCATCGCGACCCGCTTCTCCAAAAGTCATCAGCCCCGAGACCCCCGCTTCACGGCACCGCGTCATGAGCTGCGCAAGGTAGGGACTGTCGGCTGGTAGCACCACGAAGCCGCCTCGGCGCAGGCCTTCGGCAATCTCTGCCTTGGCGTCGGCGATGGCTTCCATCGAGCCTAAAAACTCAAGATGCGCCGCTGCAATGGTGGTGATGATGGCGATATGCGGCTTCACCAAGGTCGTCAGGCCACGGATCTCACCGGCATGGTTCATACCAATTTCGAACACTCCCATCGGCGCACTCGCAGGAAGCGCCGCCAGGGTGAGCGGCACACCGAGATGGTTGTTGAAACTCTTATCGGCCGCGTGCACCTGCCCGGCGGGGGAAAGGGCATGGCGCAGCATCTCTTTGGTGGTGGTTTTGCCAGCGCTGCCGGTAACAGCGATCAGTGTGCCGAAATTCCGGTCACGCGCAGCCGCCGCCAAAGCTTCGAGCGCTGTCAGCGTCTGTTTGACGACGATTTGCGGGCCCAACCCCTGGTCAAGAGGTCGGCTCACCAAGGCTGCCACGGCCCCCGCCTTGAAAGCCTGAGGGACGAAGTCATGGCCGTCACGCTCGGCTTCGATTGCAACGAAAATCTCGCCAGGCTTCAATGTCCGTGTATCGAGGGAAAAGCCCGAAGCGTGCCAATCATGGGTGCTGGTCTCGAGACCGCGGGTGGCGGCAGCCACTTGGTAACCCTGCCAAAGGGTGGGAGCGCTCATGCAGCCACCCCGCTTGCTGCCGCAGCTCGTGCCACCTCAAGATCGTTGAAGGGATAGGTGACCTCGCCAATCGTCTGCCCCCGCTCATGGCCTTTGCCCGCGATGACGAGGGTATCACCAGGCCCCAAACCCCGGACAGCCTCGACAATGGCGTCGCGGCGATCGCCGATGACCAAAGCACCCGGTGCGCCTTCGGCCACCTGACCGCGAATGTGTGAGGGGTCTTCTGTACGGGGATTGTCGTCGGTGATGATGACACGATCAGCGCCCGTCGCCGCAGCTTGCCCCATTTGGCTGCGTTTTTCCTTGTCGCGGTCGCCCCCTGCACCGATGACAATATGAATGCGCCCCGCCGTGTGCGGACGGAGGGCCTTCAAAACCGTTTCGACCGCCGCCGGTGTGTGGGCATAATCGACATAGATGCCCGCTTCACCGCCGTGTACAGCGCGCACGCCAGCAAGCTCCATTCGCCCCGGCGCTGCACTGATCCGTTCAAGGAGCGGCAGAACATCATAAGCGCTGTAGCCGCTTTCGATCACAAGACCTGCCGCGACCAAAGCGTTGTCGGCCTGAAACGCACCCACCAGGGGCAAGCGCAGGGCAAAACGGCGTCCACCGACCTCAATTTCCGCATCGAGACCACTGGCGGCCGGACGCAAAGCCCGCAACGTCAAGAGTGTGCCTGCCTGCCCCACGGTCACGGGCTTGCGCCCTGCTGCCTTGGCGTCGGCATAAGCTTCATCCGCCCCCGGACCGTCACTACAAATCACGACACTGTTCCCGCGCGGCAAAAGCTCCGTGAAAAGACGCTTCTTGGCGGCGTAATAACCTTCAGGGCTTTTGTGATAGTCGTAATGGTCGCGGGTGATATTGGTAAAAGCTGCAAGGCTGATGTTCACACCATCGGCACGGTATTGCGAGAGCCCATGGCTCGAGATTTCCATGGCAAGGTGGGTGGTGCCCATCGCCGCCATGGCCGAGATCACTTGATGGATTTCCACAGGATCAGGCGTCGTGTGCTTGAGAGCATATTCATAACCCGGAGCAAAAGCACCCAAGGTGCCCATGCTACCCGCCTGGTGACCGAGGGCCGACCACAGCTGGCTGGCAAAGCGGGCCACCGATGTTTTGCCATTGGTGCCCGTCACGCCACAAATCATTTGCGGCTGACCTGGATAAAAAGCCATGGCGAGCTGCGCCAGGGTCAGGCGCGGCTGCTCGCTTTCCACCACGGGCACGGACGCCGACGTTCCTGGCCGAGCAAGAACCGCCGCTGCGCCGTGCTCGATCGCATTGGGGATATAGTTGCGGCCATCCGCATGCACCCCTTCAAGGGCCGCGAACAGCGCACCAGGTTTGACAGCACGGCTGTCCGCCGTGATCGACGTGATGTCGACATCGGGCAGCTTACGGGCCAGTGCTGTCATCTCCTGGAGCTTCATAGGGCTCCCTCTCCCCGGCCATGGGCCAATTGCGGCACCGGTGTCCGCCGTCGCATCACCTCCAAAAATCCGTCAGCCGCCATGTCTTCCCGTGCGGGCATGATCCCCAAAGCTGGCGCCAGACGCTCCACCGACCGGCGGAAGACCGGCGCGGCCGTCCACCCGGCTGTTGCATAACCATAAGTCTCGGCCGTCCCTTGCGGCTCATCAAGAGAGATGAGGAGCACATATTCAGGATTGTAACCTGGAAAGGCGCCGATGAAGCTCGACAAAAGCGGGCCATCATCGCGGTAGCCCCCGGCCACGGGCTTATCCGCCGTGGCCGTCTTGCCGATAACGTAGAAACCTTCTGCCTCGGCATTGCCGCCCGTGCCTTTGGTGATGACGGCGCGCAGGCCCCGGCGCATCTCGGCACTAGTCTCGGGACTGAGGACCTGGCGCCCCTCCACCGGATCATCGGCAAAAAAGCGCGGCGTGACATAGACACCGCCGTTCACCGTCGCAGCGAACGCGGCGGTGAGATGGATGGGCGAGACCGCAATGCCGTGGCCATAGGATGAGGTGACAAGCTCCGCCTCACCCCATTGCTGGGGCAAAAGCGGCGCACGGCTCTCGGGCAGCGCCGTTTCAAGACGCTCCGTCAGTCCAAGAGCGGCCATCGTCGCAACGAACTTCTCCGCCCCCAGAACGAGCGCGAGCTGTCCCGTCCCAATGTTCGAGGAGACAGCAAGGATCTCCTCCACCGAAAGGACAGGACCCTTGATGCTGTAATCCTCGATGGCCCAATCGCCCACCTGCAAAGGCGAGGTGACGTTCACCGGTGTCTCAAGCTGGGCGATATTGTGTTCAAGCGCCGCGGCCACGGTCAGCGCCTTGAAGGCTGAACCAAGCTCGTAAGTGTCCGAAGCCAGCCGGTTGCGGCGCGCATTCGCGGGGCTCTGGCCCGGAACATTGGGATCGAAATCAGGAAGGCTCACCATGGCCGCGACGGAGCCGTCATGGACATGCATCAGCATACCCCAAGCGGCCTTGGCGCTGAACGTCTCCATGGCGAGGCTAAGTTCACTCAGTAGGATGGTTTGCGCGGTCACGTTGAGGGTTGTCCGCTGCGGGCCACTTAATTCGCGCGCCGTGGCTGCGGCTTCCAGCCCCGTCACGCCGCCGCGCCCAGGGATCTGATAGCCCACCACATGGGAAAAAAGCCGTCCTTGCGGGTAACGGCGCACCTCCGTGGGCGGAAAGCTGAGCCCTGGAAGACCGAGGGCAATCGCCGCCCGGCGCTGGTCCTCCGAGATCACATGGTCAACGATAACGCGCTGTTGCGCATCGAGCTTCACCCGGAGTTTGCCAGGGTCGAGTTTAGGAAAAATCGTAGCAAGACCCTCAGCGGCCTCCTCCGTATCCCAAACGTCACGGCCATCAATGGCGAGACCAAAGCCCGCAATGCTCACCGCGAGGGAGCGGCCCTGGCTGTCTTCCAACCGCGGCGGCGCATCGGCGCCCGCCACCGAACGTCCAGCATAGGTGGGAGCAGGTGTGTTGAGGGCGAGATCCACAGTCTTGATGCCGAGCGCCGCAAAAGCCGCAGCCAGGCCAAACCCGCACAGCCGCAAACGGCGGCGAATGCTGTCCTCACTGAGATCCCGCACAGGCGCCTCGCCCGCACGGGTTTTCAGCTCGTCATAGACGACCTCAACGTCGAACCGTCCTGCTCCGATTGTCGTCAACGGCGGAGCTCCCAAGTTGAGACGGGGTCGAGCACGTCGCGCAACACCTCGCCATCAGCCACCTGCTGCGCGCCGCCGGGCGCGAGAGGCAGTCTGTCAGCACTCAACTCATTGAGTCGGGGTGCGGACTCAAGCACTTCCACCTCAAAATTTAACCGCTCGATCTCTGCTTCGAGGTTCGCTTGCTCCCTTTCGAGCAAGGCAAGCGATTGAATTTCATGGCGAACACCAGTTTCCGTGTGCAATCTAAAAATAGCACTGGTGGTGAGGGCCATGGTCAAAGCCATCAGGCAAACAATGCGAATCATGAGGAACTCCATGTCTGTTGGAGGGTTGAGAAAACCAGGGCAGGTGCGCCCAGTTTTCGGAGACGATCATCCGTCCACGGGGTGGGCGGAGCTGATGTTCTGATGGCGCTGCGCATTTTGGCGGAGCGTGCGCGGGGGTTGTCTTGCGCTTCCTCGATCGAGGCGGCCACGGCTTTGCGGCTGATAAGCTTCAAACTGGGCGGTGCACGAAGGATTTCGGGCCGATGGCGCGAGCCGCCGCCCTCCGAGCCCGATGCGGCTGCAAAGAAGCGTTTGACGATCCGGTCTTCAAGGGAATGGAAGGTGACAACCACCAAGCGACCGCCTTCCTTCAAGGCGCCTTCAGCGGCAATCAAGGCGCGAACAAGCTGGCCCAGCTCATCATTAACGAACATACGGATGGCTTGAAACATACGGGTTGCGGGGTGGATCTTGTCTGTCGCCCGCGGCTGACCGGCAAGTTTTGCCAAAGCTTCCGTGGTGGTGATCCGCGCCTTCTCCCGCTCACGGACGATCGCAGCGGCCAGGGCTCCTGCCCGGCGGTCTTCACCATACTGCCAGATGATGGTCTTGAGATCGTCCCGGTCAGCGGTGTTGACAAGCTCTTCCGCCGAAGCCCCCTCCCCCATGCGCATGTCGAGGGGACCATTGCGCATGAAGGAAAATCCGCGCTCGGAACGATCAAGCTGCATTGAGGACACACCAAGGTCGAAGACCACGCCGTCCAGCCCTTCCGGACGCCGGTCAGAGACTTCGTCGCCCAAATGATCAAAAGGCGCTTCGATGAAATCAAGATGCGCATGGCCCGCGAAGCGTTCCCGGCCAGCAGCAATGGCCGTTGGGTCACGATCAAACGCCAACACATGCGCGCCGCGTTCAAGAATGGCGGCTGTGTAGCCCCCGGCTCCAAATGTGGCGTCAGCGATCCAAGTCCCAGGCTGCGGCGCGAGCGCTTCCAACACATCAGGGAGCATGACGGGCACGTGCGGGCTCATGGTGTCCTCCGTGCTGTGATGGAGGGCAGCGTGCGCGCCTTCAGGGTCTCACGGTTTTTGAGCGCAGCCGCACGGGCCGCTTCGCGTCGGGCATCAAGGTAATCCGTGCGTGCCAGGATGAAATGCTGGCCACGCCCGGCGAAGGCGATGCTGCCCTCCAAACCGCCATGGGTCCGAAGATCCTTCGGCACACTTGCCCGGCCGGTGTCGTCGATCCCCAGGCGCATGACCCCCGAGGTGATCTCCTCTTCAAGGACCCAGCGCTCCTCATCGTAGACATCGAGGCCAGACAGCGCGTCCAGAAGATCATCCACGAGGCGTTCGTCACCGCCCTGAAGAACCGGCTCGATCAGCGATGGGAAGAGAAAAAGCTCCGGCTTCCCAAGCTGAGCGCGGAATTCCGGCGGCACCACGATCCGGCCCTTGGCGTCGACTTTGCCAGGATAGCGGCCTGTGAACCGCGAGGGACGCGCATCAACAGCTTGGTGCGCAAGGCTTTCCGAACCGGCGGTCATCTTGCGATCTCTAGCTCCCTTGAGGTTGCGATCCGGGCCCAATGACGATGCGGCACAAGAACTGGTCATTAATGGGATAGCATGGGAATAACTGGGAAACAATGGATCAGTTGTCCGTTCGCGGCATCTTTCCTTTCCGCAAGAAAGAGCGCGCGCGGGTTCGCGGCAGGCGATCTTGGTGGAGCGAGAACAAAGTGTCAGGCAGCCGATAAGCCGGGTTCTGTCGAAAGGCCGGAGCCTTCGGACGACCATTCATCTCATGGCGAGCCCTTGCGCGCTCGCTCCTGCAACCAACCCGGACGGCTCAGCGTGGCGGCTCGCCTGCGCAAAAGAGGGCGCGCACCGTCCCTATTCGGTTTTGCTCCGGGTGGGGCTTGCCTTGACCCGATGCCGTTGCCGGCCCGGCGGTGCGCTCTTACCGCACCTTTTCACCCTGACCCCAAAAGCATGGGGCGGTCTGGTCTCTGTGGCGCTTTCCCTCAGCTCACGCTGGCCGGGCGTTACCCGGCACCCTGCCGCCAGGGAGCCCGGACTTTCCTCGGGAATCTCGAAAGATCCACGCGGTCGTCTGACTGCCTGACATCAGCTCAAATGGCCGGTTTGTGGAAGCCGGTCAACAAAATGAGAGCAAGCTCCCCGTCCGCAAGGCCAAATGGGAGGGATGGGACCAGTGGCGGACGGGGGCCCTAAAGAAGGCGCAAAGCAGCTATCAGCAGCCGCGCCGGGGCACATTCACGCACTCAGGCGGGTTCGCTCGGATCAAAAAGGAAAGCCCAGGGGAGAGCAGCCCTTCCTGAACACAAGACAAGACACACGCGAATGCTTCAAAACGATAGAACGCAAAACAAGCCCCGAAAAGAGAATTTAGCAGTGGCTCAGAAAAAGAGTGCAATGCAGTCAACAGCATTGAGGAAGAAAAGGGCGCTACTCTATAACGTAAAAGGGCTCTGCAGGTTTCAAAGCTGCATCATTTCGACATGGATGTTTGGGCGTTACTCTGTAAAATATTCATGATCCCAAGGTCATCAAAAGATTGGCCCTGGTTTCATTGGCTCTTGGAAATTGTTGGCTGCGGCGCCATTCGCCATAAGATTTGTCCAAGCCCTTAAAGCTGCTAGCGCCTCGGCTTGGGCAGCGACCATCCGAAAAGGATGGCAGCGGCGCGCAAA
>JBCCTG010000005.1:0-20646 GCA_039198735.1 Pseudomonadota bacterium
CGACACGCCGAAGCCCTGGAAATGCTGCTCCGAGGGGAGGCCCAGCCATTTGGCCTGGGCGCCGGTGGCGATGACCACCGTGTCGGCCGTGTAAATCGTGCCGCCATCGCCTTCGAAACGGAAAGGGCGCTGGCTCAAATCAGCCTTCATGATGATGTCGGAGATCATCTCCGTGCCCACGTGCTCGGCTTGCTTTTGCATCTGCTCCATCAGCCAGGGCCCCTGGATGACGTCGGCAAAGCCTGGGTAATTCTCGACATCGGTGGTAATGGTGAGCTGGCCGCCAGGCTGGATGCCGTGGACGATCGTTGGCTTCAGCATGGCGCGGGCCGCGTAAATCGCGGCTGTGTAGCCAGCGGGGCCTGAGCCGATGATCAGCAGTTTGCGGTGCAGTGTCTCTGCCATGATGCGCCTCGTTAACCTGTGGCCCATCTATGTGACGAGTCGACCCTGAGGCTTCAACCCACGAGAGACCGGCCGTCGTCTTTTTTCACCAATCGATGAAGGGTGGGACGCATGAGACGTGCAGAGCCAGGTTGCATCAAGAAAGAGCCATCGCTCAAGCGATGGGATCGATCACGCCGCGGCGGGTCAGGGAGCGGATGATTTCATCGGCCACACGTTCCGTCTCGCGCAAAGGTGCGTAGGACCAGCTCTCATCCATGCCCGCACCGGGGCGGATCACGCCGCGCTCGGCAAGGGCTGTGTGGAAGCGATCCCATTTCTTGCCGCCGCCTTGCAATTGGAGGAGGTGCACGGGTTTTCCGGTGAAGGCCGCTTCGGTGATCATGTTGGCGCTTTCCTCGGAGACGAGGATGCGCTCGGCAAGGCCCAACAGTCCAAAGTAAGGGTTGTCGATGGGGCCAAGCGGTTCGCCGTCCCAAAGCCAGAGTTTCTTCGATTTGAAGGCGTACTCAAGACGCTTACGGAAATGCGGCGGCGTGCGGCGTGAGAGGGTCGCGAGCACCGCGTAGCCAGCCTCAATGGTGCTGGCGAGTGCACTGATAATGCCTTCTTCCACGTCTTTGTTCCAGCGGTAGGACTTGCTCGGCCCACCGATGAGCGCTGCGGCGAACGGGCTTTTGAAGCGGATTTCATCAGGCAACGATGCTGCGAGCAGTGTTGCCTCCACTTTCAGCTTGTCCTTGGTCAGACGGTTGGGGCTGCCCTGTATTGGCAGAATGCCCTGTCCGATCATTTCATCATGCACCGGGGGGACGACGAGGCCGAAACTCTTCGCTGGGGCGCGGGGGTCTTGGGTTTGAACCGTAAAGCACTGGGACTGCAGCGCCATGGCGTAGGGCACCACGCGACGCCCGCAACCGATGAAGACATCAGGCCAGGGCGGCTCAAGCTTGTCGCCTTGGGTGGAGAGGCGATCGAAGGGGTTGCCCCATAAAAAACGCGGCAGCCGCTCAAACGCTTTGTCGACCACGATGCGCTTGTTGACGATGGATGCGGGGATACGGCGCTGGAGCGCTTCGGCGATGCCGAGCACTTGGTTTTCCATGCCTGCGCGGCCATCGGACACGGCCCAGACCACAAGGCGGCGCATTTCAGTCATCGAGACCGGCCGTGTTCTTGGTTTTTTGGTCCCGACTTGACCATAACGGAGCGACGGTTTGCCCTGCATGTCGCACGTCCCCTATCTTCTCGGAGCCCCTTGCTCTGACGCTGTCCTGTTCGTTTAAGGGTAAAAAGAAGCAAACCGGTTAACTTTGATACGGGATTCACCATGACCGAGGTTTTCTTTTACCATCTTGAGCGTTCGGCCCCAGAACAGGTGCTGCCGAGCCTGCTTGAAAAGACCCTCAAACGGGGATGGCGCGCCTTGGTCAAGCTTGCCGATCGGCCCGCGATGGAGGCGATGGATGAGGCGCTTTGGACCTATCGCGATGACAGCTTTCTGCCCCACGGAACCGAAGGCGATGATCAACCGATCCTTCTGAGCCTTGAGGATGTGGCTAAGAACAAGGCCGAGGCGGCTTTCCTGAGCCCCGGTGTCGAGATGGGCCTTAAGGCGATGAGGGCGTTCGAACGCTGTGTCCTTCTGTTCACCCCAATCGAAGCCCCCGCGGCGCGGGAGCAATGGAAAGCCCTGAAGGCGGAGGGGTTCGACGTCACCTATTGGCGCCAGACCCTCGATGGTCGATGGGAGAAGGCATCAGCGTGAGCCGCCTTCGCCGCCGCCATGGGTCGGCATATCGTGAATGATCGCGAGCGGCGCGCTTTGCTCATGGCTATCGGCAAGCTCTTGCAGGCCCTCAAGACCACCCACGTGCCAGAGGGTGGGCGCGGGGATGGGCTGGCCGATGGCGGTGAAGTTCGTCCGTTCACCCCGTGTGATGTCGTCGACGAGCTGAATGCCTAAAGGTAGGCCGTCGATGCGTGCACGGTAGACTTGGGTGTTCTCCAGCACGCGCATGACATAGTTCCGGGTCTCGCTGAACGGGATCAGCTCGATCCAATCAATGGGGTCCACGGAAGGGTCGCGCGGATCGCCATAGGTTTCCACCCATTGGTCCACCCGGTGGCTGCCTGCGTTGTAAGCGGCGAGGATCATGATGTAGCTGCCCTCGAACCGTTCTAGAAGATGGCTCAAATGAGCCGCGCCCAGGGTCATGTTGTAATCGGCGTCGGTGAGAAGTCTTGATGCGGAATAAGGCAAGCCTTCTTTGCGGGCCGTTGCGCGGGCGGTGGAATTCAAAAGCTGCATCATGCCCTTGGCATTGGCACTGGAGACAGCATCCACGCGGAACTCCGATTCTTGACGTGAGAGGCCAAGGATCAGCGGCGCTTCGGCAAACTGCGTGGCCGCAGCGGGCACGGGCAGAAGCGGGTAGACCACTTGCGGGACATCCATCCCGAGACTGCGGGCCACCTTCCCTGCACGAACGATCAGCTCATCATTGCCGTGGTTGCGCATCATTTCGGCAAAGGCGAGAACTTGACCTTCGGTGGCAAGTTGCTCATCGAGGGCCAAGGCAAAGCGGCGATAGGTGAGGGGCTGATCGATCGCGTTCAAGATCTGAATGGCGCGCGCCAGCTCGTGCTCATCAAGCTCGGCGCGATCGGCATCGCTCGATGTCCGTGCCGGCGGGAAGTCCATGGGCGGAAGGTTTGGGCCTAGGGTCTCCACCGCCATTTGGCCATAGAAGGTGTAAGGATAATCGGCGGCCACGAGGAAATGCGCGCGGGCCAAATCATCCTGGCCCATCCCTTTGTAAGCGCGGGCCAGCCAATAATTGCCCCGCGCCAGGCTGATGGGCGAGGAGACGCCTTCGGTGAGGAAAGAGAAATGCGCGCGGGCGCGGGTCGGATCATTGAGGAAGCGAAGCGCGACCCAACCGGCCATGAACTCCGCCTCGGCAAAATCCGCGCCTTCGGTCAGGCCCGAATAGGCTGACACCGTGTACGCATCATCGAACCGGCCGTTTTTAAGGGCCCAGCGCGCCAAAAGCTTGCGCTCATAAAACCACGCGCCGGGGTCGCGCATCGCTTCGGCTTCCAAAGGCGCAAGGGCGGCAAGCTCGAAGGCTTCGTCCTCACGCTCCGTGCGGCGAAGATAGCGCACCATGGCGTGCAGCACGCCGGGGTCGCGTTGGGATGCAGGGGGAAGGGCATTGAAAAGCTCCGTTGCGTTTGTCCGCTGACGGAGGGCTGCGATACGGACATCGACCTCGCGCTGGCGCTGACGATCGAGCAAGCCCTCGACATCCTCCACACCGGCCGTGGAGCGTTGGAAGAGGGCGCGATCGGCTTTTGCGAAATGCACTTCAGGCGACAAGAAACGCCCAAACTCGCGGACGATCGCGCGGGAGTCCGCCGCGTTGAAATTGTGCTCGATCCAGGCGCGTTGGGCATAGACACCGGCGGCATCCTGACTGTCGATGGCGAGCAAAGCCCTGGCAAGGTGCAGCTTTCCGTATCCAGACAACGGCTCACGGCCCGAGAAGAACGCCAGGATAGGCCCCTCGGGCGTCTCGTCATCAATCAGCGCTTCGGCTTTCCGGCGGAGTGTGTTGGGGTTGGGCCAGCCCGGATTGCGATCAAGAAAAGCATCATAACGGCTAAGGGTGAGACCAGGCGTCTTGGAGGCAAGGATCGCCCATTCGCCGATTTTTTCGGTCAAGCTCGAACGCAGCTCCAACCGGAGGGCGCGGGCGTTGGCATAATTCCGATCATCGAGCGCCTCGAAAAGCGTGCGCAGTGTCTCTGCTTCCTCCCGCGAGACAAAAGCCAGCTCTGGCGGTTCCGGTTTCAGCGAAGGGGGCGGCACGGCAGCCTGCGCCATGCCCGCAAGAAGCGCCCAAACCGCTAAAAGCCATGCTCGTACCACCATGGGAACATGGTTAGCCAAAAATGACCGCAGCGCCCACCCTAAGTCTTGCACTGAAACACTCCCTTGGCTTGCGGCCAGCACCTGAGCGGCGTAGCCCCTGATCTTCGACGACCCCACCGAAGAGGACGAAACCATGGCCCCAGAATGGCTTTCCGGATCGATGACAGCGCTTGTCACGCCGTTCAAAGGCGGGGCCGTGGATAAAAAAGCATTGGCCGTTCTCATCGAAAGGCAAATTGCGGGCCGCACGCGGGCCATCGTGGCGGCGGGCACCACAGGGGAGGCCGCGACCCTCAATGCCGACGAGCATATCGGCGTCATTGCCAAAGCGGTGGAGATTGCCGATGGCCGGATCGCTGTGGTCGGCGGCTGCGGTGCCAATGTGACTGCCGATGCCGTGGATTTGGCGAAGGCCTGCGCACAGGTCGGCGCGGTCGGTGTCATGGCCACCACGGGCTATTACAATAAGCCATCACGCGCAGGTTTGATCGCCCATTACACCGCGCTCTCGGGTGCAACCGATTTACCGATCATTCTTTACAACGTGCCCTCGCGGACCGCGTCGGATATGACGCCGGATCTGATTGGTGAGTTGAGCCATCTGCCCAACGCTGCGGCTTTGAAAGATGCCAGCGGCGATCTTGCGCGCGTGGCCCAGCACCGGCTTCTCTGTCCGTCGGATTTTGTTTTTCTTTCAGGGGAAGACATCACGGCTGTTGGTTTCAACGCGATGGGCGGCACGGGTTGCATCTCCGTGACCGCCAACGTGGCACCCGAACATTGCGCGGCTATGCAGGAAGCCTGTCAGGCTGGTGATTACGCCAAAGCGCGCGTGCTTCAGGATCAGCTCACACCGCTGCATGACGCCATTTTTGCCGATGCTTCACCGGCGCCGGCGAAATATGCCCTCACCAAAATGGGGTTGATCGAGGAAGAGCTTCGTCTGCCGCTTGTCCCTGCAAGCGAAAAAGCACGGGGCGCCATTGACGCAGCGCTGCGCGATCTTGATCTGTAAACGCCTTGCCTTGGTGAAAATGTTCTTGAAATATGGCGAACAAACCCGAACCCCCACGCAAAACGATCGCTGAGAACCGGCGTGCGCGTTTTGAGTATAAGCTCGGCGATGTGATCGAGGCTGGCCTCATCTTGACCGGCACCGAGGTGAAAGCCCTGCGTGAGGGGAAAGCCAACATCGCCGAAAGCTATTGCGCGCCAGAATCCGGGCCAAATGGGACGGAGATCTGGCTGATCAACGCCAACATCCCCGAATACTCAGGCGGTAACCGCATGAACCATCAGCCCAAACGGCCGCGCAAGCTTCTCCTGCACAAAAGGCAGGTGGCCACCCTTACGGGCTCTGTTGAGAAACAAGGCCGTACGATCGTCCCTTTGCGTATGGTCTTCAATGAAGACGGCCGCGTGAAGCTCGATATTGCTCTGGCTGAGGGCAAGAAACTTCACGACAAACGCGAGACCCAGAAGGACCGCGAGTGGGGAAGACAGAAACAACGCCTGCTGAAGGATTATGGGTGAGAGGCTGCAACCTCGACGGTCACCATGTGAGCGGTTCTCTCCGCCATCATAGCCAAACCCCGCCCAGTGTCAGGGGTTTCCCCTATGGACGACAATTCAGGTGATGGCACTCTCCCCCTCCCTAGGACAGCTTGCTAACGACCGATACGTGTAGAAGTTTGGTCGATGTTCGTGCAGAGGATGCGGCGATGACACTCTGGGAACGTATAGCCGCCATTTTGAGCTCGGCGCGTGAGGCAACCCTCGGCGCACTTATGGATGCAATGGAAAAGCGCCAGCGCCAACGGGACGCGGCGGTTTTTTCCATTGCTTTGATCGCCCTGTCGGCAAAAATGGCGAAGGCCGACGGTGTGGCCACCGAAGATGAATTTGCGGCGTTCCTCGACTTTTTCTCCGTGCCCGCTGGCGAAGAGGCCCGTGTGCGGATGGTCTATGATCTTGCCAAGGCCGATGTGGGCGGTTTTGAAAGCTATGCCCGAAAAGTGGGTAAGCTCTTCGGCCAGGAAACCTCCGTCTTGGAAGATGTCCTGGCCTGTCTTTTCTACGTGGCGATGGCGGACGGTGTCTTGCATCCGGGGGAGCTTAAGCTTCTGGAGGTGGCCAAAGACGCCTTTGGCATGAGCGACGCGTGCTTCCGGCGGGTGAAGGCGGCGCATGTGGGCCTTGACGATGATGATCCGTATGCTGTACTAGGGCTCGATCCTGGCATTGACACAGTCGAGTTGAAAAACGCTTATCGGGCCCTGGTGAAGCAGCACCATCCGGACACGATGCTGGCCCGCGGTGTACCGCAGGAGCTTCTCTCCATCGCCGAGCATCGCATGGCAACGATCAATGCGGCCTATGAAAAGGCCATCAAAGAACGGCAACCCCTATGACGGTTTATGCTTATTATCAGGTCGATGCGTTCACGGATGAGCCGTTTCGCGGCAACCCCGCCGCCGTTATGCAGCTTGATGCCTGGTTGCCGGATGGTGTGCTGGCACAGATTGCAGCGGAGCATAATCTTGCTGAGACGGCGTTCCTCGTCAGGCGCGCGCCTGGTCATTATGATCTTCGCTGGTTCACGCCGACGGTGGAGGTGCCGCTTTGCGGGCATGCGACGCTCGCCTCTGCCCATACTCTGTTCACGGAGCTTGGTGAGGCCATGGATCGGCTGACCTTTGAAACCCAATCCGGCCCTCTTTACGTGGAAAGACATGGCAGTGGTTACAGGATGGACTTGCCCGCAAGCACGGTGCGCCCCTTACCACTGGACGATAAAGTGACCTTGGCCCTTGGTCAGGCGCCGACGGAGCTTTGGGTTGGACAATTTCTCTTGGCAGTCTTTGAAAGCGAGGCCGCTATCCGTGCACTGACGCCTGACTTGGCCGCTGTGGAGGCACTGGGGCAACATTTGGAAACGGCGGAGCTTTGCGCCGCGGCGCCTGGTGATACGGTTGATTTTGTCAGCCGTTTCTTCGCCCCGTCCATTGGCATTCCCGAAGATCCGTTCACGGGCGGGGCCCACACCATGCTCACGCCTTTTTGGGCCGAGCGTCTGGGCCGGACGGAACTCACCGCCCACCAGGCCAGTGCTCGCGGCGGTGATGCTGTTTGTCACCTCTCTGGTGATCGCGTTTTTCTCTTCGGAAATGCCGTCACCACAATCCGTGGCCAGATGGCTTTCTGAAAGTGGGCGAAGGCCCCGCGGGTCAGGGTGATGCCGATCAAGATGGTTGCAAGACCGATCACCTGGTTGATGAGCAGGGGTTCGCCAAAAAGCACCATGCCCAGGACTGTTGCCACCACTGGCGCAAGATAGGCGCTGGTGGAAAGAAACCCTGCGCCTGCTCGGCGGACCACGGCCACAATGGCGATGGCGGTGATCCCCGTTGGCATAACGCCCAGGTAGATCATCGCCATCCATCCTTTCGCTGTGATGCCCTCCAAGCCTGAGCTCAAAGCCCATGGTGTGGACATGAGGGCAGCACAGACCATCATGGCGGCGGTGAAACTCCGGGCCGGGAATTCCGGCGCGCGGCGCATCACGATCCCCATGCTGGCATAACCCAAGCACGCAATGAGAAGGAGAAGCTGCCCACGCAACGAGCCTGAGACATTGTCAAAAGCCGCAGGACCCATAAGGATCATCACGCCCAACGCGCCCATGATCACCCCGGCAAGGGAGCGGCGGGTCATCGGCTCCCCCGCAAACAAAGCGGCGAAGACAACCGTCAGCACGGGAACCGAAGCCATCATGATCCCTGCAAGGATCGATGAGACCTCCTGCATGGCGATGGGGAAGAGGGTGAAGGGCAGCGCATAGCCGCAAAACCCTGCGGCGGCCGCATAAAGCCAAACGTGACGCCCTTCCGATGTGCCAAGGCCCGGCATGGGGCGTCCCGTGCTCACGGCGTAAACGGTGAGAATGATCGCCGCGAGCCACACCCGAACACCGGCGATGGCTGCGGAGGGCGCTTCTTGAATGGCAAAGGAAATGGCCGCCGGTCCCGAACCGCCGATCAGCGCAACCAGTCCCCAGCCAAGCCAGTCGGCACGGTTGGGCTGTTGCAAGGGTGTTGGGACATTGGACATGTTGTGCGAGCTACCCCGCTGCGCCCTGTCCCCGCAAGACGCTCGCTTGACCCATCACCTCTGTGGTAAAGTCGCCGCAAAGAAGAATCGGAGTGTCTATGCGGCTTTTGGGATATCTTGGTGTGGCGGCGGCTTTGGCGGCTTGCGGTGAAGCGCCGCTGGAGACGCCTGGGGCGGCCACGATGGCTGTTGTCGATGCTGGCGCCAGTGAGGCGCGCCTCGAAGCCGATGTTCGTTTCCTTGCTGATGATCTTCTCGAAGGCCGGGAGGCAGGCCAGCGCGGTTATGACATCGCGGCCCTTTACGTCGCTGAACGTTTTCGCGCGCTTGGGCTTGAGCCTATTGGGGAGGACGGGACCTATTTCCAGGAGGTGCCTTTGCGCAGTTTCACGCCTACGCTTCCTGGCGGCGCTGTGCTTGCCATCACCGGTCCTGATGGAGTGACGAACACCTGGAAGCCGGGTGCGGAATTCGTCGGCTCCTCGCTCCGGGAAGCTGCATTGATTGGCCAAGCGCCGCTGGTTTTCGTCGGCTACGGATTTGTTTCCGAAGAGCACGGCCGTGACGATTATCAGAACCTCGATGTGGAGGGTGCTGTGGTCGTGAGCCTAGCTGGCGCCCCGAAAACCCTCAATTCTGAAGAGCGCGCCTATCACAGCGCCCAGCGCAACCGCTATGCTTCGGAACGCGGCGCGATTGGTATGATCTCGCTGATGCTGCCTAGCTTTGAGGAGCAGCGCTACCCGTTTGAGCGTCTTGCGGAGCAGATGATGAAAGATCCTGTGACGTCCTGGGTGCGGGAGGACGGCTCACCCTCGACGAATGCGCCTAGGCTTTTGGGCAGCATCACCATGGGCCAGGTCGGGGCCGCCAAGCTTTTCGATGCTGTCGGTGCTGACTGGTCTGACATTGTCGAGGCGGCGGAAACCGATGACGGTCTGGTGCCAGGTTTCACGATGGACCTCACCGCGTCCATGCGGTTTGAGAACAACGTCACCAACACCAAAAGCCCCAATGTCCTAGGCTTTGTTCCGGGGACGGATCCTGCGCTCAGCGGTGAAGTGGTGATGGTGACGGCGCATCTCGACCATGAGGGTAACCAAGCCCCTGGCGCTGATGCGATCTACAATGGCGCCATGGACAATGCCGTGGGCACGGCCGCGCTGATGGAGGCCGCAAGATCGCTTATCGCTGACCCCCCGGCCCGTCCGGTGCTCTTCGTTGCTCTGACGGCAGAGGAAAAGGGTCTTCTGGGCTCGGATTATCTCGCCAACAATTCGGTGACGGAAGGCCAGGTGGTGGCCAATATCAATCTCGATATGCCGGTTCTCACTTTCCCCTTCGTGGACATGGTGGCTTTCGGGGCGGAGCGTTCCACCCTTGGCCCGGTGGTCGCGGCAGCAACCGAAAGCCTCGGTGTGACGCTGAGCCCTGATCCCATCCCCGAGCAGGGCATCTTCACCCGTTCGGATCATTATAGCTTCGTGAAAAAAGGTGTGCCGGCGGTCTTCCTCTTCACAGGCTTCGGCGGCGAAGGGGCGGAGGCGTTCCCGCATTTCCTCTCCACCCATTACCATCAGCCATCGGACGAGATCGATCTTGTGATGTTCGACCAACTGGATCGCTTCGCCGAGCTGAACACGGCCATTATCCGCGATGTCGCCAATATGGACGAGACCCCGGTGTGGAATGCTGGCGATTTCTTCGGCACCACGTTCGAGGGCCCGATGGCCTCCGAATGATACTGATAAGAACAGTGCCAAGCGGGAAGAAGCGGCCTCAATGATCCTGATCGCGCTTCCCTGTTGCACATGGCCTTCTCTTTCGCGCCGAGGAGGCCTAGAGCGCGTTGCTTGATAAAAGGAGATGACGGCGATGGCCCACGTTTCGGTGATCGGCGCCCAGTGGGGCGATGAAGGCAAAGGCAAGATCGTCGATTGGCTTTCCGCGCGGGCCGAGGTCGTGGCGCGTTTCCAGGGCGGGCACAATGCCGGGCATACCCTCGTTATCGATGGCGAGGTCTATAAGCTCTCGCTTTTGCCCTCCGGTATCGTGCGCGAGGGCAAACTCTCCGTGATTGGCAGCGGTGTGGTGATCGATCCCATCGCCCTTGCCAGTGAGGTCAAGCGGCTCGGTGAGCAGGGGGTAAAGGTCACCCCGGTGAACCTTGCCATTGCCGAGAACGCCTGCCTCATTCTGCCCATCCACGGTGAGCTTGACCGCCTGCGCGAGGAGGCCGCGGGCGCCGGTAAGATCGGCACCACAGGCCGGGGTATTGGTCCCGCTTACGAGGACAAGGTCGGGCGCCGCGCCATCCGGGTGGCGGATCTTAAAGACATCGAGCGGCTTCAGTCGCGGATTGAGCGGCTGCTCACCCACCACAACGCCCTGCGCAAAGGTTTTGGCGCGGACCCTGTGGAGCCTGACGATATCAACAAGGTGCTACGCGAGGCCGCTGAAACACTGCTGCCCTATGCGACCCCTGTCTGGCAGCTTCTCGACGAGGCCCGTCGCGCAGGCAAACGCATTCTCTTCGAAGGCGCCCAAGGCGTGCTCCTCGATGTGGATCACGGCACCTACCCTTATGTTACATCCTCCAATACCATCGCAGGTCAGGCGGCAGGTGGTACGGGCCTTGGATTTGCCAGCGAGGCTTATGGTTTGGGGATCGTCAAGGCCTACACCACACGCGTCGGTTCAGGGCCTTTCCCCACCGAGCTGCACGATGACGTCGGCCAGCACCTGGGCGAGCGCGGCCATGAGTTTGGCACCGTGACAGGACGGCAGCGCCGTTGCGGCTGGTTCGACGCGGCCTTGGTTCGTCAAAGCCTGATGGTTGCAGGCATCGACGGCATCGCCCTCACCAAGCTCGACGTCCTCGACGGCATGGAAACTCTGCAAGTGTGCGTGGGTTACGAGCTTGACGGCAAGCATATCCACTACCTTCCTGCAGGCGAAGGTGAGCAAAAGCGGGTCAAACCCGTCTATGAAAGCCTCCCCGGATGGGAGGGGTCCACCGCCGGCGCGCGGTCCTGGGCCGACTTGCAGGCTGAGGCTGTCAAATATGTTCGCCGCATCGAAGAGCTCGTCGATCGGCCTGTGGTCTTGGTCTCGACATCCCCCGAGCGCGAAGACGTGATTTTGGTCAAAGACCCCTTCGAGGGCTGAACAATTTAGGGCATCGGTCGTCAAAAGTCTTGCGGGGTGCCCACTGCTGAATTCCGGCGGCAGTGGTTTGCTTTCTCATGGTCCTGCGCCTAAGTCTGAGTTTGCCGAGGGGCACCCTGCATGTGGCAGGGTTGAGATGAACCCTTTGAACCTGATCCGGTTGAGACCGGCGGAGGAACGGCCCGATGCGACGAACTCTTTGGCCATGTCAGGCCCCCATCCAACCCAGACGGCTTCACAGTCAGCTTCTGGCTGTGTGTGGCTCACCGAGCCCAGCACTTGGCTTGCCTGAAGGCGCGCCAGCATCCTTCCTGAACCCTTGCGAGAGGTCCGCACCATGAACAAGCATACGCCCCAAAGCCAATTTGAGACCCCCGAAGTGACCACAGGGCCGCTGCCCAGTTCCCTCAAACGCTATGTCCAGTCCAAGCGTTTTGGTGATGTTGCCGCGCCGGTGCGGGACATCATTTTGCACCCATCGTCGGGCGAGGCACCTCTGCCGGTTTATGATCCTTCTGGTCCTTACACAGAGGAAAATTTTATCCCTGATGTGGAGAAGGGCCTACCCGCCGTGCGCGCGTCATGGATCGCCCGGCGTGAGCAGGAGGCCTACACCGGTCGCGACGTGAAACCTGAAGACAATGGCGGCGCGCAAGGCGATTATCTCGCGCGCGCCTTCCCCAATGTACCCCAGCCGCGTCGTTACACCGGTGCGCACCGGACACAGCTCGAATATGCCCGTGCAGGGATCATCACCGAAGAGATGGAGTATATCGCCATTCGTGAAAACCTCGGCCGTCAGACAGCGGTTGAGGGTGCAAGCCTGCGCGCCGCTGATGGTGAGAGTTTTGGCGCTTCTGTGCCGGAATTCGTGACCGCAGAATTCGTGCGGGACGAAGTCGCCAAAGGCCGCGCGGTGATCCCCGTCAACGTCAACCATCCCGAGGCTGAACCGATGATCATTGGCCGGAATTTCCTGGTCAAGATCAATGCCAATATTGGCAATTCCGCAGTGACATCTTCTGTCGAAGAAGAGGTCGACAAAATGGTCTGGGCCACCCGCTGGGGCGCGGACACGGTGATGGATCTTTCCACAGGCAAGAACATTCACAACACCCGCGAGTGGATCCTGCGCAACTCACCAGTGCCCATTGGTACAGTGCCCATCTACCAGGCCCTCGAAAAGGTGAACGGTGTGGCCGAGGACCTCACATGGGAGGTTTACCGCGATACCCTGATCGAGCAGTGCGAGCAGGGGGTCGACTATTTCACCGTGCACGCCGGTGTGCGTCTACCTTATATTCATCTGACGGCGGATCGTGTAACGGGGATCGTTTCCCGCGGCGGCTCGATCATGGCGAAATGGTGCTTGGCGCATCACAAAGAAAGTTTTCTTTACACGCACTTTTCTGAAATCTGTCAGATCATGCGTGATTATGACGTGACTTTTAGTTTGGGCGATGGCCTGCGTCCCGGCTCCATCGCGGATGCCAATGACCGTGCGCAGTTTGCTGAGCTGGAGACCCTAGGCGAGTTGACGCAAGTGGCCTGGGACCACGGCGTGCAGGTGATGATCGAAGGCCCTGGCCATGTGCCGATGCACAAGATCAAAGAAAACATGGACAAGCAGCTCCGTGAGTGCGGCGAGGCGCCGTTCTACACCCTTGGTCCCCTGACCACCGATATTGCTCCGGGTTACGATCATATCACATCCGGTATTGGCGCGGCGATGATCGGCTGGTTCGGTTGCGCCATGCTGTGCTATGTGACGCCTAAGGAGCATTTGGGTCTTCCCAACCGTGACGATGTGAAGGTCGGTGTGGTGACTTACAAGCTCGCGGCCCACGCGGCTGACCTTGCCAAAGGCCACCCGGCGGCAAAACTGCGGGACGACGCCCTCTCCCGCGCCCGGTTCGAGTTCCGCTGGGAGGATCAATTCAACCTCGCCCTCGACCCCGAAACAGCCAAGGATTTTCACGACCAAACCTTGCCAAAAGAGGCGCACAAAACCGCCCATTTCTGCTCCATGTGCGGTCCGAAATTCTGCTCGATGAAAATCACCCAAGACGTCCGCGACTATGCTGGCGGCCTGAGCGAAAACGAAAAAGCCGATTTGGAGGCCATGTCCGACGCTGAGCGGGAAAAAGGCATGGACGAGATGAGCCAGCTTTATCGCGACAAGGGCGATAAGCTTTATGTGGATGTGGATTAAGAAAAGGATCTAGCCACATTTTAACATTTCCCTGGGATCACGTGGTGCGTGCAACACCGGGGAGCCGCCTTTATGTATCGCCTGACGTCCATCATGGCTGCGCTTCTTGCGTTGATGGCTTGTGGTGAGAAGGCGTCGGGGCCTGTTGGCTATGCCCTTGACCCTGACTGGCCGTTGGTGCCGCAAGGCATTGATATGGGGGAGGTTTCTGGCGTGGCTGTGGATAGCGAGGGGTATCTCTTCGCCTTTCACAGGGCGGGGCGCACGATGGATGAAGCTGCGCTGGAGGCGGGGCCGATTGCGGCGGACACCATCCTCAAGCTTGATCCCGAAAGCGGCCAAGTGCTGGCGCGTTTCGGCGCAGGGCTTTTCGTCATGCCCTATGGGCTGAGCATTGATCGCGATGACAATCTCTGGGCCACCGATAGCGTGGCGCATCAGGTCATCAAGTTGAGCCCCGAGGGCCAGGTGCTGCTGACCATTGGTGAATACGGCGTGGCGGGCCAGGATGAAAGCCATTTTGATGGGCCTACGGATGTGGCGTTCTTGTCGTCCAGTGAAGTGCTGGTGGCGGATGGTTATGGCAATAGCCGTGTGGCCCATATGTTTGCCAACGGAACGTTCCGTGAGGAATGGGGGAGCGCTGGCAACGACAAGGGCGAGTTCCATATCGTGCACAGTGTTGCTGTGAATAACGATGACCGGATCTACGTGGCCGATCGCGATAATGAGCGTGTACAGCTTTTCGATCAGTACGGGAATTTCTTAGGCGCTATCGACGAGCTGGTGGCGGGTCGGCCCTACGGTGTTGAGGTGGGTAGCGAGAACACCCTTTATATTGTTTCCACCTATGGGCCAGAAGAGGGCGGCACACGGATGATCAAGATGACAAGCGAGGGGGCTGTGCTGGCCGATGTTGAGGTACCGCAAGACACTTTGCAGCATGTTTTCGGCCACGATATTGCCGTGGCGCCGAACGGTGATGTGTTCATCGGCAACATCCGCTCGCCAGGGATCTTCAAGATCAGCCTGCAAGAGTTGGTAACGAAGCCGGTTATGATCGAAGAGCAGGTTTTCGAGGCCGTTGAGGACGACAATCTTATCATCCTCGATCAATAAACCCTTAGAGTGATGCGCAGGTTTCAAAGGACTTGCGCTATGACTGATTTCGAAACGTTCCAGACCGGTCTTGAAAGCCCGCCTTCCCGCGGTGCGGCTATCACGCCCAACGATTCGGCGGATCTGCCTTTTGCCATTCGCGGGCTGATGGTTGGCGGCGCTGGCGATGTGTCGGTGGTGACAAGCGCCGGTGATACGGTCAGCCTTCCCGCCCTTCAGCCCGGTGTTCAGTATGCGATCCTTGCCACCCGTATCCGCGCTTCGGGAACCTCGGCCACGGGCATTGTGGGACTTGCTTAAGCGTCCTCTTCGAGTTCTTTAAAGGTGAAGCGGCCCTCTTCGGCCCAGCTTAGAAGGGCGCCCATCAGCTCTGTTTGTGCCGCTTCGCCATCCTCTTCGGAAACGCGGGGCATCTCTTCGATCCGTTCTCGGATTTGTTCGGCGAGGCGCTGTGAAATGCTGCCAAACAGGAACTCTGTGGTCTCGCTATGGTGCGCCAGGCCATGCTTCAAGGCCTTATCGAGCACATCCTGGGTGATCTCGCGGAACACGGTGGGTACGATGGTCCTCGGTAGCCGCTCATGCAGGATGGCGAAGCGGAGAAGCTTGCTTTCCACCGCCTTGGTTTCGTCGGGCAACTCACCCCGCAGGGGCGCGAGCAACGTTTCCTGCCGCGCAGCGGGAAGGGTGTTGAAGATTTCCGCCAACTGCCCAGAAGGATCAGCCTGCGGATTTTCAGCTTCCGCCAAACGGCCAGGCGCATTGCGGCGCAAGGATTCAGCGATAGCATCATAAGTCCGCGGTGCGGGCTGACGACCATTCATCACGATCCTGACGACATTCACGGCGATCTCATCGGGCAACATCTGCAAAATGGTGCTGCCGCCTTTGCGGTCGAGGCGCTGCACTACGGCGGCGATCACCGCTGGGCGTTCAGCCTGCAGAAGGGTTGCGAGCTGTTCAGGCTCCAGTCGCCTTAGGTAAGCCCAGACCGCTTCTGCGTCAGCGCCAGCATCCAACGACCCACGATCTTCCAGAGCTGGCGGTGCCTCTGTCCCGTCATTGTGGGTGAGGGCGGCAAGGCGGCTGGCCAGTTTCTCCGCCTGCCGCGCGCCCCCTGCCACCACGGGGATATGATCTTTGACGGTCGTCACAAAAGTGGCGATGGCTTCAAGGATTGACCCGCGATCAACGATCCGTAGGCTTTCAAAAGCTGCAACGGCCCGGTCCACCGCACCAGGATCAAAACTCTGTGCCAATTGCCGCGCCTCTTCGGGGTCCAATAAGGATAAGATGATGGCGGCGCGCTGGGCACTGGAAAGGTGATGGATCACCGGCGCTTGAGCGCTTGGAGGGGGCGGAGAGAGGGGTGTTTCGCTCACTGAAGATATCCACGAAGAAGCGCTTCAACGATTTTGACCCAGCCATCGGCGATGACGAAGAAGGCCAGTTTGAACGGGAGCGCCACCACAGCGGGCGGCACCATCATCATGCCCATGGCCATCAAGATCGATGCAACCACCAAGTCGATGACCAGGAAAGGCAAGAAGATCGCAAAGCCGATCTGAAAAGCACGGGTGATTTCGGAGAGCATGAACGAGGGAACGAGGAGTGAGAAATCCGCTGTCTGAAGATCCTGCACCGGACGCTCGATGGCATCGGCTAGGCGAAAGAGTGTGTCCTCGGAAACCCGCTGTTCCATAAAACTCCGGAAGGGTACCATCGCAGCCTGGGTGCCTTCGATCTCGGTGACGTCACCGTCAAGCACGGGTTTGATACCCACTGTCCAAGCATCGGCGAAGACAGGTTCCATGATGAAATAGGTGAGGAAAATCGCAAGGCTGGTCAGCATCATCGCGGGCGGCGCGGTTTGCAGGCCCATCGCCTGGCGTAAGAAGGAAAAGATGATGGCGATGAACGGAAAGCATGTCACCATCATCAAAATACCTGGCGCAAGGCTCAGCACCGTGACCAAGGCCACGGTGGGCAACACGGCTTCACGTAAAGAGCGTGTGTCCTCGATCAGGGCTTCCACCTCGGGATCGATATCGACCGCATCTTGGCTCATGGCCGCAGGCGACCAAGTCAGCCAGAGCATCATCACGGTCAGGATGATCCCGGTACGTTTCATGGCGCGTTGCTGCCCGAGGTTTCGGTGATCCGAAGGGCGAGGCCATCGCCCTCTTCGGCTTCTTCCAGCTCACCGAGAGCGATGACATGGCCATTGGCGCAAAGCTCCAACGGGCGATCAGCTGACTCGCGCAAGGTAAGAAGCGAGCCTTTGCTCAGTGCACCAAGATCTTTAAGGGTGATCAGGCTTGTCCCCACACGAACGGACAACTCGACGGTGAGCCCCGCGATCGCGGGCGGTAAAGGCGCTTCAGGGGTTTTTGCGGTAGCGGTCATGCGGCTTCTTCCTCCAACCAAGCATTGAGAAGGGCGGCTGCTGCGTCAGGGCGTTGGCTTGACGCATCACGCAGCATGGTGAGGGGGTCATCGACGGCGGCAAGATCTGTGCCACCGCTTGTGTCGGTGAGGAGCGCTGTCTGCGAGGCCCCGGACGCAGGCGTAGCTTTCATCACGGGTCTGATGACAAATAAGCTGAAGAGAAGAAGTGTCAGACCGATCACCGTAAATTCGATGAGCCTTGGCGAGACAAGGCCGCTCAAAAGATTACCCGCAGGCGGAGCATCATCCATGACCAGGCGCTCAAAAGGCAGGGAGCGGATGGTCACCACATCGCCGCGCTCAACATTGATGCCGGCTGCCGCTGCGACAAGCTCCCGAAGGTCTTCGATTTCCTCCGGTGCGCGGGCGATGGGCGTGCCCTCCTCATCGAGTTTTTGATCGAGAAGCACAGCAATCGAAAGCCGCTCCACACCGCCGGGGATCACTTCGATCAGTCGATCCGTGGTGCTCATGGCGAAGGCCACTTCCTCGCGGGACTCGTTGCTCTGGGCGGACTGCTCCGCAGTCGCATCGTCTCCATCAGGAAGATCGGAGGCGACGGTGACCGCCTGGGCCCCACCATTTTCGGTGCTTTGGGACTGCTGGGTGGTGCGATTGGCGATCACGGCTGATTGCGGATCAATGGCATGCTCAGCGATTTCTTCGCGGCGGCGGCCAAGCTCAATGGCGACATTGACTCGTGCATTGCCAAGACCGACCCGCGCTTCGACAAGGCGCAGAAGGTCATTCTCCAACGTCTGGGCACGGCGCTGTTCGTTAAGGCCTGCGGCGGCCAGGCCGCTTTCCTCCGAGGTAAGAAGTCCGCGGGCCGTATCAATCACGGCAACGTCCGCTGCCTGAAGATTAGGAACGGCAAGGGCGGTCATGAAACGAACGGCGCGGACTTGCGCGTCTTCGAGGCCTGCTGGCGCGGTGAGGGCGACGGATGCCGTGCGTTTGGCGCGCGATCTTGTAAACGCTCCTCGCTCCCCCACGCCGATATGCACCCTTGCTGCGCGAATGCCGGGAATGGTCATCAGTGTGCGGGCGAGCTCGCCTTCCTTGGCGCGCCAATAGGTGACCGAGAACATTTCCGACGTGGTCGAAAATCCGTCGAGACGGTCGAGAAGCTCGTAACCCTCAGTCGATGGGCTAGGCAGGCTTTGGCCCGCAAGGCGTAGGCGTAGTGTATCTCGATCCGTATTGGGAACATAGATGCTGTTGCCGCGCACGTGATAGGTGACGCCGTCTTGTTCGAGGGCGGTGATCACCTCACCCGCGGCGGCGGGATCCAACCCTGCGTAAAGAAGCGCCATGGGCGGTGTCATGGCCATACGGATCATCATGCTAATGACGACGGCCCCAAGGAGAGTGCCTCCGCCTGCAATGATCCGTTGACGGTTCGATAATGCCTTCAGTTTGTCAAAATACTGCATCATACCCTTACCGGCCTCAACCTGAAGTGGTTATGGTCCGGTAAGGCTTAACAGAGTGTTTACCTATGGTTGCAAGAAGTCTTGCAGGACCATGGGAGGTTGCCGTGACTGACGCGGTTGCAGATGATGAGATGGAACTTGCCGAAGACGGTGACGTTCGGAAGACAAATAAGCTCATTCCCTTGGTCGCCGCCGCTGCCCTTATCATTGGCGGTGGTGCCTACGGATGGTTTTCAGGATTTCTCCCAGGTCTTTTGGGCGGCGGTGACACCTCCATGAAAGCCGAGGCGGAGGTCTATGAAATACCAGCTTACGGAGCGATTGTCGCACTTGATCCGATCATCATCTCACTGCCCGATCAAAGCCAAATTCGGCGGCGGCTTCCGCGGCTCAGTGTGACCATCGCGCTCGAGGTCAAGGATGAAATGATCGTCCATGATGTGATGCCGCAGCTTCGTAACGATTTTATCGAGGCGATGCGGACATTGGACATTCAAACCCTCCGTGCACCGGATGGGCTTGAGGCTTTGCGATCTGTTCTCGAGACGCGTGCAGAGGGTGTGCTTGGCGCGTCTTTGGAACAAGTGCTGATTACTGAATTTCTTCTTCTTTGAGGGCTCATGTTGGAAACTTTTTCTCTTTATGCTGATGCTGTCATCGTCATGACATCCTTAGGCGCGATGCTTTACTGTATGCGGTTGAGCAGTCGTCTCAAACGGTTCCAGCAAATTGATCGCGGCATGGGTCAAGCGATCAAAGGCTTGACCGATGCGACCGAAAGCTCTCGTATCGCGGGCCAAGAGATCCGTGAGCAGATTAGAACGTCTATTGAAGAGCTGGACGAGCGCCGCGGCACCCTCAAATCCCATCGCCAGGAGATCGAAGATCTTCTTGATACGGTGGATGGTCAAATGGGTATGCAGGTGCGCCGGTGTCATGAAGCGCGTGAGCTGACGGAGCGGGCACTCACGCCGCTGGTCCACAAGGCGGAGGTAGAGATCCAGGCCCTCACCAAAGCGCTGGAGGTGTCAACGCGGCTGGCAGGTCTTCAAGCGTCCATGGGTTCCAAGGCCGAATTGGCGCGCCTATCCGAGGATGTGCCGCCGCCAGCTCCCCAGACAACCAACCCATTTTTGAGGGCCGTCGGTGATTAATTCGCACCCTTCTGTTCTTGGTATCCTCACCGGGCTTTTCGGTGTTGCCGCGCTGACCCATGTGACGGGCCCGGCGGTAATGGCGAAAACGCTGTGGCTTGACAGTCGTCCTGATGCTGAACACCCAACCGAAGAGGCAAGCGCAGGTCAGGACGAGGAAATATTGGAGACGGTTGAAGCTTTGCCGGCCCCAGCCGCAGTTGCCAAGACACAAGCTCAGCCCGTCGCTGGATCTCCTCCGCCTCCTGCTGGTCCTGCGCACGCATCTGAGAGCGTCACCTACAGTCAGACTGATCTCCGGGCAGTGGCGGCCGCCATGCCGCCGATACGGGCGGCGTTGATGATTGAAAATCTGCAAACGGAGGAAGCCGCTTCTATCCTGCGCGGCCTTTCACCGGCGATGGCAGGAATGATCCTTGCAGAGATGAGCCCGGCCCATGCAACCCGTATTGCCCAGGTTCTTGCCGCATCGATTGACAGCGATGTTTAAAAAAGCCCCGCGCAAAAGGCGAGGCTGGTTGGCTTTCAGTCTTTGTTTGGGCCTCTTGCGAACGCGAAACCAGTGATCCACTTTCGCGGCAAGGGGCTCTAGATCTGTTTCAGTGATCTTCGAGCCACTGAAACAGATCTAGATTCTTTACCGGTCGCGTTTTCGAA
>JBCCTG010000006.1:0-19571 GCA_039198735.1 Pseudomonadota bacterium
ACTTATCTCAGGACATACGAGATCGAACCGGCTGGTGAGTTGCGGGAGAATATTGGGATTGTCCGCCCTGACCGCCTTGAAAGTGCCATCACGTTCGACAGAATCCAGGACAATGCGCGCACGGATATTTCAGCGATTTTGTTTCAAACACTGCGCCTCAATGAAGACCAAAATTTCACCGCTGAAGCCCTCCCGCGGATCGTACAGACCAACACCTTCGATATGCTGGGCGGCAATCTGACAGCATCCAACAGCCTTCTGGCGCTCAACCGCAGCAATGGCCTTGATACGTTGCGGCTCTCCAGCGCAGCTGAGTACAAAGCCTCTCGCTACACCAAGAACGGCCACCGCTTTGAAGTGTTCGGAGAGATTCGTGCCGATGGCTATGTTTATCGCAACGCCGCGGCTGGGATACAAGCTTGCAACATCGAAGACAGCGACGCTTTGTTTGAGGCATGCCGACAAGCCCTCCCCCGCGACCTTGAGAACGACCGCTTTGAAACCTACCGCTTCTTACCAACGATTGGCGCGGAATGGTCCTATCCTTTAGCACGCTTAGGCAATGGCAACAGTCTGATCATCGAACCACGTGTGCAAGCGGTGATCAGTCCCAACCGCAATTTCACCGATGATGTCTTCAACGAAGATAGCCAGTTCTTTCAATATGATACAGTCACCCTTTTTGATTACTCAAAGGGAACAGGACTTGATCAGTGGGAGGATGGCCAGCGCCTAAACGTCGGCATCTCGGCCACGGCTGTTGTTGGAAACTATTTGTCCGTCAACAGTGTTGTTGGAACACAGTTCCGTGCCAAGACGACCAACAATTTTGGAGATGATATCGGGCTTGGTGAAGAAGCCTCCGATATCGTCGGTGCCGTCGATTTTGGCCTTGGAAGAAACATCGCCATTGATAACCGCTTCCGCGTGGATGACGACACAGGCTCTTTCAGGCGGGTGGAGTCCACAGCAAGTGGGCGTCTCGGCCCGCTGCGCGCAGGTGTCACCTATCTTAGGATAGAAGCGGATGATTTCGAAGTGTCCCAGCTCCGCGATGAGTTTTTGACCATCGGCGGCAGTGTCAATATAACCCGCAATATCTTCTTCGCAGCTCGCCAAGCCCAAAACCTTGACAGCGGCGACACCACAAACACCAGTTTCGCGCTCAGGATCGCCAATGCCTGCAGCGCCATTTCCTTCAACTACAGTTTCGACGACAGCACCCGCGACGGTTTTGAGCAGGAGCGGGAGTTCCTTGTCAGGATTGAGGTTTTAGGATTTCAGTAACGACGACAGAATTGTATCGCTGAAACGCCACAATTCATGCTTATCTCAACATCTATGTCGGCGTCTTACGACCTTGAAACCTCCAAAGAGACACGTCTCGGCGAGCAAATCGCCGGGATTGGCATGCTGTTCCCTTACCTTTGGAAAAAGGGACGACCCGGTTTCAAGCTCCGCATCGTTGCCTCAATCTTCGTTATTCTTCTTGGCACGATCATTACGGTGCAGGCGCCGCTGGTCCTGGCCGATGGTATCAACAGGCTTGCCGATCGGGACCTTTCCCTAGGCATGACTGCCGCCGTGTTCGGATTTATCGCCGGTTATGGGATCTTGCGGTTTTTGTCCGTGGTCATCCCGCAATTGCGGGAGTTTATGTTCGCACGGGTGGGTCAAACGGCCCAGCGGGAAGTCGGTGTGGATGTCTTCCGGCATCTGCAAAACCTCTCCCTAGGCTTTCACCTCGGGCGCAAAACCGGCAGCCTTGCGCGCATCATGGAGCGCGGGAACCGCTCGATCGATTTTCTTTTCCGCTTTCTCTTCTTCAACATCGGGCCGACGATCCTGCTGCTCGTTTATGTCTGTTTCGTGTTTGCGATCCGCTATGAACTTACGCTTTCCGCAGTCGCCGCAGTCACGGTCATTGGCTATTTCTGGTTCACGGCCAAGTCGACGGAGTGGCGACTGAAATTCCGTCGGCAGATGAACGAGCAGGATCAGCAAGCTGCGTCACGCTCCGTCGATGCGCTTCTCAACTTCGAAACGGTCAAGCTTTTCGGCACGGAGAACCGCGAAACCCAGCGCTATTCCGATGCACTCAAATCGTATCAAGATGCAGCGATCACGTCGCAAAGTTCCTTGGCCTGGGTGAACATCGGCCAGGCGGCGATCATCAATATCGGTTTAATTTCCGCGCTTGGCTTTACCGCGCAAGGGGTGGCCGAGGGCCGTTACGGCGTGGGCGAATTGACAGGTGTCAGCCTGATCATGATGCAGCTTTACCAGCCGCTGAACATTCTTGGCTTTGCCTATCGCGAGATCAAACAATCGCTCATCGATATGGAGAAGATGTTCTATCTTCTCAAAATCCGGCCTGAGGTGTCCGACAAGTTCGATGCCGTGGCGCTCGATGTCACCGAAGGCTCCGTTGCGTTCAACAATGTGCGCTTCGGTTACGGTGCGGGCCGGGATGTTCTGAAAGGCGTCTCGTTTGTCGCGCCCGCGGGTCAAAAGACAGCGATCGTGGGGCCGTCCGGGGCCGGAAAATCAACCATCGCACGGCTTCTTTTCCGCTTCTATGATGTCACCGGCGGTCATATCGCGATCGGCGACCAGGACATTCGCGATGTCACCCAAGCAAGCTTGCGCCAGGCCCTCGGCGTCGTTCCTCAGGACACGGTTCTTTTCAACGACACCATCGCGTATAACATCGGCTACGCATCAAGCTATGCGACCCAAGATGATATTGAGAAAGCCGCGTGGATGGCGCAAATCCATGATTTCATCATGTCGCTCCCTGACACATACCAAACCATGGTGGGTGAGCGGGGCCTCAAGCTTTCCGGCGGCGAGAAACAGCGGGTGGCCATCGCACGCACCATTATCAAAAATCCGCCTATCCTCATTCTCGACGAAGCAACCTCGGCCCTCGACAGTGAAACCGAAGCGGGTATTCTTTCAGCCTTGGCCGATGTCTCCAAAGGCAGGACATCGATTGTGATTGCTCACAGGCTGTCCACCATTGTGGACGCTGATCAAATTATCGTGCTCGATGAAGGCATGGTGGCTGAGGTTGGGACGCATAGGGATCTTTTGCGCAAAAACGGTATCTATGCCCGGCTTTGGACGCAGCAATCGACAGCCCACGATGTGGATGAAGCGCCCCTACCCGTTTAGAGCCGTTTGAATATCGGCTTGAATCTCGGGAATGATCTCCGCTTCAAACCAAGGGTTTTTCTTGAGCCAGCCTTGGTTGCGCCAACTGGGGTGCGGCAACACGTAGGTTTTGGCCCCTGTCGACGCATCTTGCGCGAAACTCTTCCATGCACGGACAGTCTCCGTCACGGACTTTTTACGTTGTGTCCCCAAATGCCAGGCCTGCGCGTAACTTCCAATCAGAAGGGCGACCTCAAGCTTGCCCCGAAGCTGCGCCATGGCGCGATCACGCCAGAGTTCAGCACATTCTTGACGCGGAGGACGATCACCGCCCTTGCCCGTTTTTCCGGTGCCGTCATATCCCGGAAAGCAGAAAGCCATCGGCACGACAGCGAAGAAACCTGAACCGTAGAACGTCGCTTCATCAACGCCCAACCATGTCCGCAAACGAACGCCCGAAGGGTCGAGAAAAGGTTTACCCTTTTGGTGCGCAAGATTGCCTGGCGCTTGGCTAAAGATCCCTATACGGGGTGTCTGCGGCAATTGGATGATGGGGTGGGCCTCAGGGATCAGGCCCTGCTGTTCACAAAACCGGCAAGCCCGAAGCTCTTTCAGAAAAGCGGCGGCTTTCTCTTTAGGCTGTGCCAACGGGCCCACTGGCATCCTCGAGATCGACATCAAGAATAGCCATGTGGAAGTCATAGCTCAGGTCTTCGTCCTCATCATCGCGGGTGAGGACACCAATAAACTCTTCGCCGACATAGACTTCAGCAGAATCGTCTTTGTTCGGACGAGCGCGCACGCTGAGGTTGTGATCGTTAAACCGTCGGCGAAGAAAGGCTTGAAGTTGCTCAATTTCTTCCAATTTCATAGTCTGTCTCCTGCGGCATCTTCAGCGTCCCGCAACCACGGGACCTGACGGCCTGCATTTTAAAGTCTAGAACGTCAAGTCAACAACCTAGGACAATCAAACCATGCGTATTTTCGCAAGTCTTGTCATGACCGGACTTCTCCTCACTGCATGTGGCAGCGGCGATGATGCGTATCAAGTCGATACCAATTTTATCCGTCTGCCCGCGCCAGGTGCCAATATGGCTGCAGCCTATCTCACGCTTGAGAGTGAAAGGGATGATCGGTTGATCAGCGCAGAAATCGAAGGTGTTGAGACCACCGAACTTCACACCGTCGACATGGACGATGGTGTGATGCGGATGCGTCAGGTTGAAGGGTATGATGTGAAAGCTGGTGAGCCTTTGGTCCTCAAACCAGGCGGCAATCATCTCATGCTGATCGGTATCGATGAGCCGCTTCTCGAAGATGAAACCAGAGATGTGACACTGCGGTTTGCGAGTGGCGATGAACGTGTCCTCGATCTTCCCATCAGGAAAATGTCGGCTTCAAACGGTCACAATCATCATTGAACAGCGTAAAGTTTAAAAGACGCGCCCTGCAATGGATTGAAGCTTTGCGACAAGTTCTGGGTCGCGAGCTTCTGGCGGTGTGATCATGGCAAAGTCCAGAACCGTCTCGATCCCGTCAGGCGATGGTTCCCGTTGTGAGCCGACGATACCAGCTAAGGCAGCCACTGTTTTCTGAGCCCGTTCACGATTTTCGTTGAGGGTTGCAATCACGGATGCCACATCGACAGCACCGTGATCCGGGTGCCAACAATCGTAATCCGTCACCATACCGAGGATCGCATAAGGCAGCTCGGCCTCACGGGCCAGCTTGGCCTCGGGCATGGCGGTCATGCCGATCACGTCCATACCCCAGGAGCGGTAGAGTTCACTCTCCGCCTTGGTGGAGAATTGGGGGCCTTCCATCACAAGATACGTGCCGCCCTCATGCACCGTTGCACCAGCAAGACACGCGGCATCCGTTGCTTCTTTTGAGAGGCGGCTACAAACCGGATGAGCCATGGAAACGTGGGCGACACAGCCGGTTTCAAAGAAACTCGGCACACGGCCTTTTGTTCGGTCGACGAATTGGTCAATGGCTACAAAGTGGCCAGGCGCCATCTCCTCCCGAAACGATCCGCAAGCGGAAAGAGAAAGCACATCCGTCGCACCGAGCATCTTGAACGCGGCGATGTTGGCCCGGACGTTCAATGCGTGGGGAGGGATCGTGTGCCCCTCACCATGGCGTGAGAGGAACAACATCTTCACGCCATCCACATGGCCGACGGTCACGGGTCCAGAGGGCTGACCCCAGGGTGTTTCAACGAGGCGAACCTCGTCGACCTCAAGGCCCGGCATCGCATAGATCCCGGAACCTCCGATGACAGCGAGGCACGTCTCGCGCTTATTTGCCAACGTTGGACCAGATTTGACGATAGGAGGCGTAGGTAATCCCTGCAAAGATGAAGAGATAAGCCATCACGAAACCGCCCGTGCGCTTACGCTCGTTGAGTTTGGGTTCCGCGGCCCACTGAAGGAAGGCAACGACATCCTTGGCGTACTGCTCAATCGTTTCCGGCGAACCATCGTCATAGGTGATCATGCCGTCATAGAGAGGCTGCGACATCTTAAAAGCGCCGCCATAAGGAAGCTTATAGCCTTCGAGAAGATGCCCTTCTTCGTCGAGAAACTCTTCACGAACGAGACTCAGCGTATCGCCTGGATAGTAAGGGTTGTAATATTGACCGGCGGGAACGTCGAGAATCTCAGGGTTCTCTTCAGGGTAACCCGTCAGCAGACTGTAGATATAATCAGGGCCGTGGTGGCGCGCTTTGGCGATCAGACTAAGATCCGGAGGAACCGCACCACCATTGGCCGCGGCAGCTTGCGCCGAATTGGCGAAAGGCGACGGGAAGTGATCCGAAGGCAGACCAGGGCGGGTGAAATCATCACCAAACTCATCGGGTCCATCGGTGATTGTGAATTCCGCCGCCAGGGATTTGATGATCGGGTTGGCAGCAGGGTCCGAACAATCAACAGACGACGGAAGACCGAGAGCTTCGGGGCAGCGATCCAGATGGAACGGCGCACCTGCATCACCAAGATGGCGAAACGCTACCAAGTCCATGGAATGGCAACCTGCGCACACATTACGGTACACTTGGTAACCGCGCTGCATTTCGGCTTGGTCGTATTGCCCGCCAAGACCTTGCCAGTGCCAGTGGTTGTGCTTCAGCTCTTTGGTCTCCCCTCCTGCCGCGAAAGCTGCGCTAGAGAGAAGGGCCGCGCCGGCTGCGGCGATCGTCAGAACACGGTTCAACATGATGCTATCACTCCGCAGGAGCAGGCTGTGCGCCGCCGGAAGCGACCGAGCCTTGTGATTTCTTCGATTTGTCGGCGAAGACAGATTCCGCAATCGACTTGGGAAGAGGAAGCGGTGTCTCCGTCACGGACAAAACCGGAAGAATAACGAGGAAATAAGCGAAGTAATAAGCGGTTCCGGCCTGAGCCAGCGCCACATAGATGCCCTCCGCCGGTTGCCCGCCGAGCCATCCAAGGAAGAAGAAGTTCAACATGAAGACCAAGAAGAACTGCTTCGCGATCGGACGATAACGCATGGAGCGCACCTTCGAACCGTCAAGCCACGGCAAGACGAAAAGGATCAAGATCGATCCAAACATCGCTAGAACACCGCCGAGCTTGGCTGGAATAAAGAGAATATCAAACGTAATGGCACGGAGCATCGCGTAGAATGGGAGGAAGTACCATTCTGGCACGATATGCGCTGGGGTCACGAGAGGATCAGCCGGGATATAATTGTCCGGATGCCCCAAAATGTTCGGCATGTAAAAGATGAAGGCCGCGAACATGATGAGGAAGATAACCGCCGCAAAACCATCCTTCACAGTGTAGTACGGGTGGAAGGGAAGCGTGTCTTTCTTCACGTCCTTCACTTCGATACCCGATGGATTGTTGTTGCCAGGAACGTGCAGGGCCCAGATGTGGAGAACCACGGCGCCGGCAATCAAAAACGGCATCAGATAGTGAAGCGCATAGAAGCGATTAAGCGTCGGATTATCCACCGAAAAACCGCCCCAAAGAAGGGTTTTGATCGGATCGCCAACAATGGGGATAGCTGAGAACAGCGAGGTGATCACTGTTGCGCCCCAAAAGCTCATCTGACCCCAAGGCAGAACGTAACCCATGAACGCCGTGGCCATCATCAGAAGGAAGATCACCACACCGATCATCCAGAGAAGCTCCCGCGGCTCTTTGTACGACCCATAATAAAGCCCGCGGGCCATGTGTGCATAAACGGCAAGGAAGAACATCGAAGCGCCATTGGCGTGGGTGTAACGCAGGAGCCAGCCATAGTTCACATCACGCATGATGTGCTCAACCGACTGGAACGCATGATCAACGTGCGCCGCATAGTGCATGGCCAGCACCACGCCAGAGACGATCTGCACAGCGAGCACGATCGTCAGGATAACGCCGAACGTGTACCAATAATTGAGGTTCTTGGGCGTCGGGAAGTCGATGAAGCTGTCATAGCCAAGACGGACAATCGGCATGCGCCGATCGATCCATTTCTCGATACCGGTTTGCGGGTTGTAGGTGCTCTCGTGGGACATGGTTCAGATTACCCCAGACGAATGGTGGTTTCAGTGAGGAACTCAAGCGGCGGTACGGCAAGGTTATCAGGTGCCGGACCTTTACGGATGCGACCGAGCGAATCGTAATGGCTACCATGGCAGGGGCAGAACCAGCCGCCATAGTCGCCCTTGTTCTCGCCCGCGGCGGTGCCCAGCGGAACACAGCCAAGGTGTGTGCACACACCGGTGACCACCACAAGGTCTTCGCCCTGGATCCGCCCCTCCACCGTGGCTTCGGCGCCGGGAAGATTGGCGTTGCGCGCGTCGGTGTCACTGAGACGCGCCAGCGGTGTCTCCGTATCCACGGCAATCTCACGCTCGGTGAGGCGGCGAATAAAGACCGGCTTACCCTGCCAAATGACTTTGATAGCCTGGCCTGGCTCCACCCCGGCAATGCTCACCTCTTTGGTGGCGAGGGCGCGAACCGCGGCATCAGGCGCCAATTGGGAGACCAGCGGAATGACCACACCGACGCCAGCAGCGGCAGCCGTGCCAACGGCCAGCAAATGAATAAAGTCGCGCTTGGTAGGCTCAGCACCGTCGTCGGGCTGAACCCAATCGCCAGCAAGCTCTTTCGGGGCGGTATCGGACGTAGAACTCATCGTGAGCTATCAAACCTTCTTACGAATTTGAGATCGGCGCATGCCATGTGCCGTTCAATTGGTCTAGCGGGTAGGTGCTCTCAATCACCAAGAAAGTCGACGTGCTATGGGGTCGCGCACCGTTCCGCGCTTAGCGATGTACCAGCCAGAGATTGCCGCCAACTTAGGAGCGGCGATCCGTATTGCCGCATGCTTCGGTGTGGCCCTCGATGTAATCGAGCCTTGCGGTTTTCCCTGGCGCAAGCGTGATATCGATCGGGTGGCGCTTGACTATCAAACACCGCTGTTGCGCCACGCCGATTGGGAAAGCTTTGCTAGGCGCCTGCCCGGTCGTCTTTTGCTGCTCACCACCAAGGGTGCACAAAGCTATTGGACCACCACGTTCGAGCCGACCGATACGCTGCTTCTGGGGCAAGAAAGCGCAGGTGTGCCCGAGGCGATCCATGAAGCTGCCGATCAGCGGCTGACGATCCCCATGGCGCAAGGCGCGCGGAGCCTTAATGTTGCGGTGAGCGGCGCCGTGGTGTTCGGCGAAGCGGCGCGGCAAGCAGCCTTCGACCTATGATGAGGACAATCCCTCATGGCGTCAGACAAACAGGAGCGATAATCCTACACGATGACTGACCTTCACGAGAAAAAAGCCCGCGCCGCTTCATGGTTTCATGCGTTGCAAGACCGCCTCATGGCAGCCTTCGAAAAGCTTGAGGATGATGCTGATCCGGCGCGTTATGATGGCCTCGAACCGGGGCGTTTTAAGCGTGAGGAATGGCAGCGAGGCCCCGATGAAGGCGGCGGGCGCATGGGTTTCTTACGCGGCCGGGTGTTTGAGAAGGCTGGGATTCATGTCTCCGAGGTCTTCGGTGAGTTTTCCGAAGAGTTCCGCAGCCAGATCCCTGGCGCCGCTGACGATCCGCGGTTTTGGGCGGGGGGTATCAGCCTTATTGCCCATACCCGCAACCCCCACGCACCGGCGGCGCATATGAACACCCGTTTCGTGGTGACCACCGAGGGCTGGTTCGGCGGCGGCGGCGATCTCAACCCGATGATGGACGCCTACCGCACACCGGATCATGAGGACACGGCAGCCTTCCTGAGCGCGATGAAAAAGGCCTGCGAAGCCCACCCCTCTGGAGATTATGAAGGCTGGAAGACCTGGTGCGATCGGTATTTCTTCCTGCCCCACCGGGGTGAGCATCGCGGTGTCGGCGGGATTTTCTATGACCGCCTCGACACCGGTGATTGGGAAGCGGACTTTCAAGTGACCCAAGCCGTGGGGGAGGCGTTTTTAGAGGCCTACCCTGCCCTGGTCGCCAAGCGCATGAACCAGCCTTGGACAGAAGACGACCGCGAGGAACAAATGTTCCGCCGCGGCCGCTATGCAGAGTTCAATTTGCTTTACGATCGCGGCACCACATTCGGCCTCAAGACCGGCGGCAACGTCAAATCGATTTTATCGAGCATGCCGCCGATGGCGACCTGGCGCTGAAACATCTTGCGGCAAGGATGGATTCTATTGCCGCAATATATTGCAATATTAGTAGTCTTGGCTTTCACCGCGAACGCCGCCGAGACCGACAACAGCGGTCATCAGACCAAGCACACCGGTGGCTATGGCGCCCCAGCCAAGGCCGACAACGTCGAAACCCTGGCCACCATTGACCATGGCGAGCACAAACATGACCGATGCAGCAAGCCCCGAAAGACCAGCCGCCATGACAACGAGGCTGGTGAGACGACCGATCAGCGGCAGAAGGCCAAGGATCGAGAGCACGGCACCGACACCTCCGAGGATCATGGTGTAGGTCACAAGCATCTGCTTGAGATCACCGGATGGTGCGCAGGCACCCGAAACAGAGAGTTGAAAATCAAGCAAGCAACCGATGGTCGGCTCACCGAGGTCAAAGCCATAAGTGCCAAGCCAAGGGCCAAAAAATGCCACGACAGCGAGGATAAGCGGAAGAAGAATACGGATCACGATGGAGGTCCCCTGAAAAGATATCCAAGTCGTCATTAACAGCTTCTTAAGCTTCTGGAAACCGTTCCCCGCTGGTCACGCCGCTCTGCAACGATCGGAGATTTTGCGTTCCGCGTTTCAGGCAACCCAGCTTCTTACCCTGTCGTTCGCGAAGAAATTCCGTGGCTTGCCGGACATTCTTAAGATCTTGAACAAGGGCTAAAGTCTCACCGCGGATTTTGATCAGATCACGATAAAATTGCTCGTCGACGGTCAGTTCAGGATCATCCACAACCGGTATATGGGAGAGAGAGGTCGCTCGCTGATCATCTGAGCTTGCCTGCGGTGTCTCATCGTTTGGGGCGACATCATCCGCCTCTGATGTTTCACGGCTCAAAACTTCCAAGGCTTTGGCGATATCGTTCGGTGATGGAGATGCATCCACCTCGCATGTCACCTCGACATCATTGCGCTCGACCTTGTTGCGTCCGAAAGCCTGGGCGTACTTCGCGGCCGCGTCAGCGCATTCGGCCAAACGGCCCATCAGCCCATAGGAGTGCTCATGCAGAAGGTCCGCCGCCTCTTCTGAGAACCGAAGCCCCTCATCGTCTTCGGAGGTGACCGCCGTCAAAGCCTGGCGCGTTTCTTCCGGCGACATGGGGAAGACCGCGATCCGCTCCATCGCCTCCAAAAACAAAGGATCGCCAGCGTCTGGCCATCCCTCAGGATCTGCGGTGGCCAAAAGGTGCAAGCCATGACCGCCGAGGGCGAGAACGTCGAGCACCTCGCCAAGCTCCTGCAGCACCCCCTCTCGGGCTTGGTGAAGATCGCTCACCACCACCAAGAGCGGTTGACCATCCCGATCGCAGTCTTCGGCAAAATCCGTGAGGCCCCCCAAGGCATCGGCGCCATCGGCAGGGCGATGCCCAAAGGCAAAAAGAAGATCCTCCGCCACCTTGCCTGGATTGGTATCGCCGCCGCGCACCATGCCGAGGGTCATGTTCTGGCTGTCTTGGCCACGCAGCCAAGAGGCGATCATGGATTTCTTACCTGATGCATCGGGCCCCGAAATCAAAAGGGGCGCTGGCGCCTCATCCCACCAGGACGAGAGGCGAGCGGCGAGCGCTTCGAATGATGCAGAATGAATGAACAGGCCGCGTGCACGGGCCTCGGCAAAAGGCGCCGCTCCCTCTTGTGATCGCGCCCTCTCCTGCATGTCGCCCCCGGTTTAGAAACTCCACTGTGCGCCAAATCGCACACGGTTTTCTTCGTATTCAAGGAGTGTGCCACCGAACAAGGAGGAAACAGCGGCAGACGGCTCGCCCTGGCGTTGCAGACGGGTGTAATCGGCGAAGATCGAAGCGTTTCGAGAAAATGTGTAGTTGAGCCCGCTGCTGAGTTGGAACTCTTGGATTTGACTGGCTATACCGGCGCGGTTGCCGCGATCGGTCGACATATAGATGCCGCTGGCGTTGATCGACATCCGCCGGGAGAGGCGTCGGCTGTAGCGGCCCGAGAGCCGGTATTGGTTGCCGCTGGCATCCCGGCCGTCATTGCCATTGTCGTTCCAACGGGTCTGCCCTGCAAATGACAGAACATTGCGGCCATAGATCCCCGTTATGCCCACCGATGCGCGTGTCCCGGCCCGGCCTGAAGCCCCGGCGAACCCGGCTCCCCCGCCGGCGCCGCCTCCACCCAGGCCCCCTACACGGGACTCGACCGTATTGCCTGTCCGGGAACCGGAGCTTGAAACATTCTGTTCAAAGATATTCAGGGTGCGGGAGTTGATTTGCTGATTGATCGATTGCTGATCCTGCACACTGGAAGAGAGTACCCGCTCCACATCACCGGTCACGGTGAGGCGCGGCGTCACCTGATAGTTCAACGAGCCATTGATCTGAACACCAGCAAAGCGCTCACCTGCATTGAATGACAATTGCAGACGCTGGTTGGGGATATAAGTGAAGCCGAGGCTGTAATAGACGCCGGAGAGCTGGCTGCCTTCGAGACGCTCAAGCTCTTCAGGTGGAATATCGTCACCTTCGGCGGAAGTGAATTCATTGTCGATCTCGTCATAACCGACATTGCCGTTCAGCGTCAGCGTGCGGGACAGCTCGTAATAAAGCCCGGCTGAACCTGAAATCTGCTCCAGGGTTTGCGAGGGCAAAAGATCTGAGTTCTGCTCATCGAAATACCGGTAGGACCCCAAGACACGCAATTCGAGGCGATCGAGAAGGTTGCCTGTTGCATAGGAGACAAGCGCTTCATTGCTGATGCTGTCATTGACCGTCTGCCCCCGACCGAAGGTGGTTTCATCGACCGTTTCGTTCACAACGAAAACCGATGAATTGCGGTAGCGCACCTCAACCTGCTGCTCCTCGGCGAAGCGCGCCAAGTAGACAGGGCTGATGAACACACCGGCGAGGGTGGCTTCGTTGTTGTCCTGACCAGGCGCTTGGGCCGTCAGCTCATTGCCTGCGATAACGGCTTGTTCCTGAAGGAAACCGCCAACCTCGACAAAGACGCGGTCCTCGATAAGTTCGAATGAGCCAAGACCCGAAAGGTTGGGGTCGACGAAGGTGTTCTGGAAATTGCGCGAGCCGATGCTGCCGAAAATGCCTTGGTTGGTGAGATCAGCAGGAATGTTCGCGTTGGCCTGATCGTCATAGGCTTTTGTAAAATCTGTGTCTTCGAGATACTGACCGATTGAAATGGATCCGCTGACAATCCCTTCGAAGCGGGGACGAAGGGCGACGGAAGACCCTTGGAAACCAAGGCTTACGAACGTGTTGGAAACCGGGTCGATGTTGACAGTATCCGAACCCAACGTTGGATCTTCGATGGTGACCACAGCATCATTGGGTAAAGTCACCGGTCGGAAGAACCGCCGTTCATAGGGGCCGTCATTGATGCGAGCGTAGTTGTCCGTATAGCTCACACTTGTGTTCATCGCCCAGTTGTTGACGACGTAGGCGTTACGTCGCCCAACTGTCTCCTGCTCTTGCGCAATGGCTTCAGCACCAAGTGCAATCAGCGACGTCGCCCCTACAACAAGAACCCCGTTCATCGATGTCATTCACCGCTCTCCCAGTCCGCGGCCCCATCAACCCCGGCCCATCAACCCTTGGTAAGGATCAAAAGATCGATTCGGGGATCAAAATCACGTCGCCTGGCTGCAGCGGCACATCGGCGCTGACATCGCCATTGCGCAAAAGATCGCCAAGGCGCAGCCGATAGGTCTCTTTTTCATTGCCCCGGCCACGGATCAGTTTCGCGCGGTTGCCAGCGGCAAATTCCGTCAGCCCCCCCACGGCGATCATCACGTCAAGGATGGTCATACCGGCCTGATAAGGGATGGCACGCGGCTGGGCGGCTTCGCCCAGAACCCGGACTTGCTGATCGAAGGTCGAGGAAAATCCGCTGACAATCACCGTCACTTCAGGTGAGCGCACATATTGCGAAAGCTCTGCCTCCAGATCCCGTGAAAGGCGAGCTGGCGATTTGCCCGCGGCGGTCATGTCCTCAACCAGCGGTGTGGAAATCCGGCCATCGGGGCGAACGGAGACCTGGGTCGAAAGCTCAGGCGCGCGCCAGACGAAGATGTTGAGGTTGTCATAGGCACCGATTTTGTAATCGGGAATGTTGTTCACATCGGCAAGCTCCGTCCCTTCCCCTTCGCGCGGCGCTTTCTCAAGCCCCCCGCCAAAAGGACCGGAGGCACATCCGGTCAGGATCAAGCTGCTCACCACAAAGGCAAAAAGACGGTGAAGTGAAGGAGTCATTGGCTTCTCCTAAAAGGCTAAGGTCAAACATTTATACAGCAATGCCGCGATTCAGTCGTCGCGGTGAACTTTCTCGCGGCGTTCGTGCCGCTCTTGGGCTTCGAGGGAAAGGGTTGCCGTGGGCCTTGCCTCCAGCCGTTCGAGCGAAATCGGATCGCCGGTCTCGGTGCAGTAGCCGTATTCGTTTTCATCGATCCGCCGCAATGCCGCGTCGATCTTGGAGATCAGCTTGCGTTGCCGGTCCCGTGTTCTCAGCTCCAGCGCATGATCGGTTTCCGATGCGGCCCGATCAGCAGGATCCGGCGCATGCAGCGTCGCGTCCTTCATGGCGCCGATCGTGTCTTTGCTCTGGCGCAGGATATCGGACTTCCAGTCGAGAAGTTTTTTGCGAAAATATTCAAGCTGCCGCTCGTTCATGAACGGCTCCGACGCGCTGGGGCGATACTCTTCGGGGTCTTTTGTGACCACGTCTGCCTCCGTCATTTCCCCTGACCCGGCTTACATGTCCGGTTGCTGCTGCCATTAACCAGACGATTCCGCCAGCACAACCACCACGAAAGACAGTCACCAGCTTATCGCCCAAGAACCCTTCAATCTCTTTATAAAGGATGATCGTTCGCCAAGTTCGTGTTAAGAAGCTCAAGGTGTCTTGGGGAATTGGTGATGCAGATCGGACAAAACGGCGTTGACCTGATCAAGCGCTGGGAAGGGCTTGAGCTCGAAGCCTATCAAGACGTGGTCGGCATTTGGACCATTGGTTATGGGCACACCGACGAAGCGGGACCACCCGAGGTCACACCGGGCATGGTCATTTCGGAACGCGAAGCCGAAGATATCCTGAGGCGTGACCTTGGCCAGTACGAAGACGCCGTCAATCGGGCGGTGAAGGTCGATATCACGCAAGATATGTTCGATGCGCTGGTGTCGATCACCTTCAATATCGGCCCGACGGCCATGCGCAGGTCGACCTTTATCAAGCGCCTCAACACCAAAGATTATGAAGGCTGCGCCGAAGCCATGACGTGGTGGAACAAGGCAGGCGGCCAAGTGGTGCGCGGCCTTCAGAACCGCCGCAATGACGAAGCGGCGCTCTTCATGCGCGGTTACGAAGACGGCAACATCAACGCGGCCGAAGCAGGTCTGCCCCGCGGCGGGAACGTGACGGAGAACACGCCGCGCCGCAGCAATCTTGCTCAATCACGGACCATGAACGGCTCGGCCGTTGCTGGGAGTGCGGGCGCGGTGGGCGCGGGCGCGGTGCTTCTGGATGACGATGATGACGACCAGGGCCAAAGCGAAGCCGAGGACAACACAACACCGCCCCCGGCGGATGATCCTTTTCCTGAACTGACGCCTGAAGACCTCGCCACCATGACACCCACCGAGCTGGCCTCCGCGGCCAGCAGCTATGGGCTGTCGATCCAGGAGCTACGTGAGCAAGTGGCAACAGGCGAAGCCACCGAAGTGCCTGCCATTGTTTCGGTTTTGGAAGCGCAAGAACGGCAAGACGCAATCATTGTCGCCGCGGGCATTATGGTGGTGCTTGCCACCATCTATGTGATGTATGCGCGCTGGGATGACTGGAAACGTGGGAAACGCTAGGAAAGTGGATCACCGGTTTCGCGTTTGCGATAGGCCAAAACAAAAACGGAGAGCTGCTTCCTGCTTGATCGTTTACGCGTTCCGCGTGGTGGCGATCCAGGTTTCGTCCTCCTGGGTTTCCCGCTCGAACTTCAAGAACTCATAATAACCGCAGCGCTTTTGGGTCGGAAACTCTCGGCAGATTTCAGGGCGCGCCTCATAGATCGTGCACCCACGGGTTTCGCTATCGAGAAACCGGCAGACCGAGCCGTAATGCTCATCCCATTTGTGGCGCAGGACGCGCGGTGTGTCCTCGTCACCTTTCTTGGTGAACTTCGCCTTCGCATCCTTTTTGCTGAGGCCGAAATGCTTGGCGAGACGTTTTTGATCGTCGTCGTCGCACGGTATATGTTCATAGGAACAGCAATAGGCGGGGCATTTGAGGCAGTCGTAATAAGTCTTGATCGGTTTGGCCTTTGGGTTCATCGGGCCTGATTTGAAAGCGCCCGCAGCCTAAAACAAGGATAAAACCATGATCCCCCGCTATGCCCGCCCTGAAATGGTTGCGCTTTGGAGTGATGCGTCCAAATTCCGGATCTGGTTCGAGATCGAAGCCTACGCCGCCGAAGCCATGGCCGCGTTGGGGGTGATCCCCAAAGAAGCCGCCGCCATCGTCTGGGAGAAAGGTTCGAAGGCGGAGTTCTCGGTCGAGCGTATCCATGAGATCGAAGCGGAAACCAAGCATGATGTCATCGCGTTTCTGACCCACCTTGCCGAGCATGTGGGACCCGAAGCACGCTTTGTGCACCAAGGCCTGACGAGTTCGGACATTCTCGACACGACGCTTTCCGTCCAGCTCGCCCGCGCCTCGGATCTTTTGATCGAAGGGATGGAGCGGGTGCTCGCGGCCCTCAAAAAACGTGCACTTGAACACAAAGACACCCTCAAAATTGGCCGCAGCCACGGCATTCATGCCGAGCCGACCACTTTTGGCGTCACCCTTGCGACTTTTTACGCGGAGTTCGATCGCGGTCTCACCCGCCTCAAAACCGCGCGGGAAGAGATCGCTACCTGCGCTCTCTCCGGCGCGGTGGGAACCTTCGCCAATGTCGATCCCAAGGTTGAGGAGTATGTGGCGGACAAGCTGGGCCTCACGCCGGAGCCTGTCTCCACCCAAGTTATCCCACGGGACCGCCACGCTGCGTTTTTCGCGGCCTTAGGCGTTGTCGCCTCGTCGGTGGAGCGGCTCGCCACTGAAATCCGTCATATGCAGCGTACGGAAGTTCTGGAGGCCGAGGAGTTTTTCTCGAAAGGCCAGAAGGGCTCCTCCGCCATGCCGCATAAGCGCAACCCTGTGCTGACCGAAAACCTCACAGGTCTTGCGCGCCTCGTCCGCTCAGCCGTCGTCCCGGCGATGGAAAATGTCGCCCTCTGGCATGAGCGGGACATCAGCCACTCCTCGGTGGAGCGCGGCATTGGCCCTGACGCTACGACCCATCTGCACTTCGCCCTCCACCGCCTCGCCGGTGTCGTTGAAAACCTCGTCGTCCATGAGGAGGGTATGCAGAAGAATTTGGACCTGCTGGGCGGTCTTGTTTTCTCCCAGCGTGTGCTGCTCGCCCTCACCCAAGCCGGGGTGAGCCGTGAGGATGCGTACCGCCTCGTGCAGCGCAACGCGATGAAGGTCTGGGACGAAGGCGCGCAGTTCCTGGATCTTCTGAAGGCTGACGATGACGTCACCGCGGCCCTTAGCGCAAGGGACATCGAAAGCCTTTTCGACATGGGCTACCACACCAAAAACGTCGACACGATTTTCAAGCGGGTGTTCGGCGCCTGAGCGATTGCTCGTGTTCGACAGCGCCTGGAGATAATGCTATTTACCAAGCCTTTGGGCCGTGATGCCGCCATCAATGCGGAACTCTGAGCCGGTGACGAAATTGCTTTCATTGGAGGCAAGGTAGGTGGCCATCGAGGCCACTTCCTCAGGCTCGCCGAGGCGTTTCATCGGTATACCTTGGGTGAGGGCCGCCTCGCCCTCTTCCTGGCTACCCTTGGCGGCAATCATCGGGTCCAAAATGGCTGTCCTTGTAAAGACGGGATGGATCGAGTTGCAGGTGATTTGATAGCCTTGTCGCGCGCAGTGGAGAGCAATGGACTTCGACATCATCGCCACACCGGCTTTTGCCGTGTTGTAGGAAAGAAAGTTGCCGTCGGCCATCAATCCGGCAACGGAGGAAATGATGATGATCGACGCGGGCTGGCTATCTTTGAGGTAAGGCATGGCTGCTTGGGTGCCGATAAAGACCGCGTCCATGTCGATGGCGCAGACCTTGCGGTACATCTCGAAGGTCTCGCCCTCGACATTGCCAAAACTGCCGATGCCAGCATTGTGAACCAGGATGTCGATCCCGCCCATCTCCTCATGAGCGGCGCTAAGCGCTGCCGACCAGGCCTCGGGGCTCGTCACATCGTGCTCGATGCCAGCCGCTGCGCCCAGGGCCTCAGCTTCGGCAGCGACTTTATCGGTCTGAACATCGGTCAGTGTCACATCGGCGCCTTCAGCCATGAACATCTTGCCCATGGCGAGGCCCAGGCCCTGCGCACCGCCGGTGATGAATGCCTTTTTGCCTTTTAAGCGCTCGGCCATGACGTGTCTCCCATTGGTTGTTTGGTGTGATCTTGATGATGGCCGTACGCCTTGGCAATGCGGCACGCCATGTGCCGCTAAGTTTAGCTGACTCCAAGCTCATCCATGGCTTGGCTGAGGGCATCGGCCATGGCCTGACGGATCGCGTCTTCGCTGACATCACCCTCGGGAAGGTCTGCGCGTAAGCGGCGGAAGACATCCTCACTCCCCGCCTCTTCGAGGTCGGCACGGATGATGGTTTTGACATAATCCTCAGCATCGGTGCCGGTTTTGCCAAGCTGGCCCGCCGCCCAATGACCGACAATCTTGTCCCGCCGCGCTTCGACCTTGAAGCGGGTTTCCTGGTCCTTGGCGAACTTGGTTTCGAACTGCTTTTGTCGCTCGTCAAAGGTGGTCATAGGGAAGGTCTCCGTCTCTCAAAACTGGGGCGCACCTACGCCGTTCACATCGTTTGCGAAAGCGCTTTGCGGCGGTACACAGTCCGTGTTACTTGCGCTGGCTTGATGCGTAAGGGAGGCGATGTTCGCGCCCCGAGCGCTCCTTTTGGAATGTAGGGAGCCAAGTCCATGGCCCGCGGCAAGCAAATCTACGAAGGCAAAGCCAAAATCCTCTATGAGGGGCCTGAGCCGGGAACGCTGATCCAGTTTTTCAAGGATGACGCGACCGCCTTCAACAACCAAAAACATGCGGTGCTGGAGGGCAAAGGCGTTCTCAACAACCGCATTTCCGAGTTTGTGATGATCGGTTTGGAGCGGATCGGCATACCGACCCATTTCATCCGCCGCATCAATATGCGTGAGCAACTGATCCGCCACGTGGAGATCATCCCGCTTGAGGTGGTTGTCCGCAATGTGGCCGCAGGCTCCATCTGCAAGCGGCTCGGTCTGAAAGAAGGCGACAACCTTCCTCGTTCGGTGGTCGAGTTTTATTATAAAGACGACAAGCTCGGCGATCCGATGGTGTCCGAGGACCATATCACCGCTTGGGGCTGGGCGAGCCCGCAAGAGATCGACGATATGATGGCCTATGCCCTGCGGGTGAATGACTATCTGTCAGGCCTCTTCGCGGCGGCGCATATTCGTCTTATCGACTTCAAGCTTGAGTTCGGTCGCCAGTACGAAAATGACATGGTGCGGATCATCTTGGCCGATGAGATCAGCCCCGATGGCTGCCGTCTGTGGGACCTCAAAAGCGGTGAGATCATGGACAAGGACCGTTTCCGCAAGGACCTTGGCAACGTGGTCGAAGGCTACCGCGAGGTCGCGCGCCGTGTGGGTAGTCTGCGTCAGGACGATGG
>JBCCTG010000007.1:0-19535 GCA_039198735.1 Pseudomonadota bacterium
CACCTGGTTGGCAGCGGAGAAGTCCATGCGGCCAGCGTAGCTGTTTTTCAGCATGCCCATGCATTTGCCCATGTCTTTGAGGCCTTCGGCACCGACATCGGCAATCACGCTGTCAACGGCCGTCTCGATCTCGTTGGCGGACATTTGCTTGGGCAGGTAGGCTTTGATGTAGCCCATCTCGGCTCGTTCCTGCTCGGCGAGCTCGATGCGGCCTGCTTCTTCGTAGGTTTTGGCGCTATCCTCACGCTGCTTGACCATTTTGGTCAGCACCGCCTGCACCTCATCATCGCTGAGACCGCAGCAGCGATCTTCCGACCGTGCTTGGATATCCCGATCCTGAATGGCGGCCTGCATCAGACGCAGGGTGGCAATGCGCAGTTTGTCATCGCGCGCTTTCATCGCTGCCTTCAAATCGGCAGCCACACGTTTTGCCAATTGGCCGTGCTCGCTCATCTCATTCCTCTCGGGCCCATTTCAAAAAGTGCAGAGCCCATGCTGTTTCGCCTCTTGCGTCCTGGACGATTACCCTTAGAGACATGTCCGTTTGCCAATTTGAGGCGACCCCACGTGAAAGTTCATTGTGGATGTCGCGGGAGATGATGTGCCCCTAAGACTGTGTCAAGATGCGACCCCTGAACCGATCACCGGTGTTCTCGCTTTGGCGGATGGAACCATCCTGGAGGGCCGCGGTTTTGGTGCGGTGGGGGAGGCGGTTGGCGAAGTGTGCTTCAACACCGCGATGACTGGCTATCAGGAAATCCTGACCGATCCGTCCTATGCGGCGCAGATCATCACCTTCACCTTCCCCCATATCGGCAATGTCGGTGTCAATGACGAGGATCTCGAGAACGCGGCGGCCAATGCCGCGATCGCGGCACGCGGCTGCATCGTGCGGGCCGATGTCACGAGTCCCTCGAACTTCCGTTCACGGTTGGATTTGGACGCTTGGCTGCGCCGACGGGGGATTGTTGGCCTCGGCGGTGTGGATACCCGTGCCCTGACCATCCGTATCCGTGAAGAGGGAATGCCCAAAGGCGTGATCGCCCACAACCCCAACGGAAATTTCGATCACGATAAGCTAATCGCACGGGCCCAAGCCTGGGCTGGTCTTGAGGGGATGGATCTTGCCAAAGAGGTGACGACGGATCGCCCGCTCAAGTGGAACAGCGAAGCTGGCGTCGATGCACCCCACTGTGTGCTGATCGATTATGGTGTGAAGCGGAACATTCTTGAGCGTCTGGCCGCCGCTGGTTGCTGCGTCACCGCTGTCTCCGCCGCCACGAGCTTTGATGACATCATGGCGCTCAAGCCTGACGGTGTGGTCTTGGGCAACGGCCCTGGCGATCCAGCCGCGACGGCACATTATGCCGTACCCGTCATTCAGCAATTGTTGAGCGCTAAGGTGCCGCTTTTCGGTATTTGTCTTGGCCACCAGATGATGGCCTTGGCCCTTGGTGCCAAGACCAAAAAGATGCCGCAAGGCCACCACGGCGCCAACCATCCGGTGCAAGAGCATGCCACGGGCAAGGTCGAGATCGTCTCGATGAATCACGGCTTCACAGTGGATGAGGCGACCCTACCGGACAATGTGGAAGCAACTTATACGTCACTCTTCGATGGCACCAATGCAGGGATTCGGGTGAAAGACGCTCCCGCCATGGCCGTACAGCACCACCCCGAGGCGAGCCCAGGGCCGCAGGACAGCTACCCTGTGTTCGAGCGGTTCGTGGCGCTGATGCGGTCAGAAAAGACTGCAGCTTAACGCTTCTTCCGTGGGCGGCGTTTGAATGTCTTCGCTGTGCCGGTAGCGCGCGATTTCTCAGCTGGCGGTATGGGCTTGGTCAGCATTTCAAAGCGCAAGCCCCCTTGCAGCGGCGTGACTTCCAAAAGCCTGACGCTGACCTGTTGGCCCAGGGTGAAGGCTGCGCCCGAACGCTCCGACACCATCGCTTTTTTGGCTTCATCATGCTCGAACCGTTCCCAGCCCAAGGTGCGGGCGGGGATAAAGCCGTCCGCCCCCGTCTCATCGAGGGCCACGAATAGCCCGACCCGGGTAACGCCGGAAATGCGACCTTTGAAAACCGCGCCGGTCTGGCCTTCTAAATAAACAGCAAGGAGGCGCGCCTCGGTGTCCCGCTCGGCCGCGACCGCCCGGCGTTCGGATTTGGAGATATCCTCGGCAATAGCGGGGAGGCGGGCTTCGTCTTCATCCCGCTCCGCCCCGGCGCCGAGCCCCAAGGCGCGCACAAGGCCCCGGTGCACGGTCAAATCCGCATAGCGACGAATGGGCGAGGTGAAATGCGCATAGCGCTTCAGCGACAAGCCAAAGTGCCCGAGATTGTCAGTGTCATAGACCGCCTGGCTTTGGGAGCGCAGGACGGACATGGCGACAATATCGAGCTCGTCCTTCTCACGGGCTTTCTCCAAAACACCGTTGAGGTTGAAGGCTTTCACTTCGTCCGCCTTCGGAAGGGTGTAGCCAAGGCCCGCAAGGTAAAGCCGCAGGCCTTCTAAACGCTCAGGGTCCGGCTGGTCGTGGACACGATAGACGCAGGTGCGGTGATGCTCCTCCAAGGTCTCCGCGGCGCAAACATTGGCTAGCACCATGAACTCTTCGATCAGGCGGTGGGCATCGATTCGATCTTTCTTCTCGACGCCGGCCACCTCGCCGTCTTCGCCCAGGAGGATCTTCCGCTCTCGCATGTCGAGATCGAGGGGCTGGCGCCGTTCCCTTTCAATCATCAGGGTACGGTAAGCTTTGAAGAGTGTCTTGACTTGGCTTGGCCCCTTTTCAAGCCCGTCTTCGATAGCCTGGGCGCGTTCATAAGCGAGGTTCTTGTGGTTTTTGATCACCGCCCGGAAGAAGTGGTGGCGTGTCTTGCTGCCGCGCTTATCGATGGCGATCTCGCAACAGAGGGCGAGGCGATCCTCACCTTCTTTGAGAGAGCAAAGATCGTTGGACAACGCCTCGGGCAGCATCGGCACCACCCGGTCGGGGAGGTAGACGGAATTGCCGCGCTTCTCAGCCTCCTCATCAAGAGCCGTTCCTGGACGGACGAAATAGCTAACATCGGCGATGGCGACGAGGAGGCGGAAGCCGTTCTCTGTCTCTTCAGCAAAAACCGCATCATCATGGTCCCGCGCCGTGGCGGGGTCGATGGTGACGAGGGGCACATCGCGCAAGTCTTGGTGGCTTGGGTCGGGCTTTGCACGCAAAAGCTCCGCCTCGCGAAAGACTTTGTGCGGAAAGTCGATGCGGATATCATGCTCGGCCAGGGCGATCAGCGAGAGGTTCTTTGTATCCTCCACCGATCCCACCCGGTGCATCACCCGTGCGCGGGGCGGGCCGTAACCGCGTTGGGGCACCGTTTCGGCCCAGACGAGATCGCCGTCTTCCGCATCCCCCGTATCACCGCGAGCCACCAGCATGGCATCACGCACCCGGCGGTTCACCGGCTCAATCCGTCCACCGGATTTGTCAGTGTAGAACACACCCAATGTGCGTGACGTGGCACGAGGCAGGGCCTTGATCACGCTCGCCCGCGTCTCGCCTCTGGTTTGAAAAAGCTTGCCCAGGAAACGATCACCCTTGCCCAGCACCGCCTTCGCCTTGGAGGCATCCCGTGCGGAGAGGATCACCCGAACATCGGTGTCGTCTTTGACGAGCTTGCAGATAAGGTCGCCCTGGCGGTCGGTTTTGACCACCTCCATCACTGTGACAGGGGGCAATTGCCCTGGCCGTTTGGCACGTTTGCCGTCGAGCTTCACGGCGCCATCATCCTCCATCTCTTTCAAAAGAGTACGCAGTTCCGTTCGCTCGGCGCCTTTGATGCCGAAGGCGCGGGCGATATCCCGGCGGGTGATGGGGCGGTCGCGTTCAGCGTTCTCACGCGTGATATAATCCGCCAGCTCCTGGCGTGTGGGCATGGACATAGACTGCCCCATGCCCGGCTTTTGACCTCTCGGGAAGACCTGGGCTCCTCACGGCTTGGTTAGCCCTTTGTTAAGTCTCATCAGCGCAAATGTTATTGTCGATTCATCTTTTGCTAGTCTCGGGGTTCCGTGATGCCGATCTTGCGCAAGCGTCTCCTGCCTGCCCTTAGTCTTTCCCTCGCAGCCATGGCTGCTGTCGCCGTTGGTCTTGACGCCGCCCAGGCACAAAGCTCGCCAACGGTGCGGTATGGTACGGACCCCAACAGAGAGCCCGTCGGTTCACCGCAATATTTAAGCTATTCCAACGCCGATGCCCCCGCCCACACCGGGGAGATGATGCATACGGTGATGGCGGGCGATACGATTTACGGGATCAGCCGCCAATACGGTATCGCGCCCGCATCGATCATTCAGAAAAATGGTCTCGCGGCGCCTTATGGTTTGACGGTGGGGCAGAGTTTGATCGTGCCTATGGGCGGTTCGGCCCACCTGGCGTCCCAGCAGGCAAGCCTTGGCCGCCAAGCTGTGCCCGCGGTTCCGACACCGGCCCAACCCCAGTCCCAACGGCAAAGCTTTGACCTCAACGGCGTTCATGTCGTCCGGCACGGTGATACACTCTACAGTCTTTCGCGCGCTTATGGTGCATCGGTTCCGGATCTTGCCGCGGTGAATAGGCTTCAGCCTCCCTACACCCTTGCGGTTGGTCAGCAGATCGTTATTCCGGGTGCTGCCAATCAAGTGGCGCGGTCGCGTCAGCAAGTGCCCAGCCAGCGCTCTCTCGAAGCCAAAATGATCGAAGAAACAGTCCTTCCTCGCACCAGCGCAGCCGCCGCGCGCGCAGCGCGGTTCGCCTGGCCCTTACGCGGCAGTGTCGTGGCAGAGTTTGGTGATCTTCAGGACGGCATGCGCAATGATGGTCTCAACATCGCCGCGCCCATGGGTTCCCCGGTACGGGCCACGGCCGACGGTGAAGTGGTTTATCGCGGCTCGGAGCTCGATGGTTACGGCAACCTTCTCTTGATCAAGCATGACAGCGGTTGGGTCTCGGCCTATGCCCATACCGATGCGATCCTTGTACGGAAAGGCGACTTTGTTCGTCAGGGCCAGGTGGTGGCGAAGGTGGGTCGTTCTGGCTCGGTCTCCAGCCCGCAACTGCACTTCCAACTGCGCCGGGATTTGCAGCCCCAAGACCCACGCATGGCTCTCGCAGGTGGTCAGAGTGCCGATCAGTTGACTTTACGTCGCTAGGTTCAGCTCATAAAAACTTGGCGCGAACATCCTCAGTAAAGCTCCGTCACCGTACCGTCCGCTGCGATCAGGCGTGGGCGCTTGGCTTTCAATGATGCGCCGATAAGGCCGACTTTGCCAGTGATCATCACAGGGACATAACGTAAGGTCTCTGTGCGCAGCTCTTGCGGCACTTCGGTCAGATAAAGCCAGATATCGCCCTCGATATCACCGCGATTCTTCTCTTTGTACCCCGCAACCTTTTCCTGGGTGAGGCGGCAGCGTACGGCATTACCTCGGAACCGGTCATTGCCGCGAATTTTAAGGCGCACGAGACCGCCATCGGGCTTGGTCACGAGATCGAAGCGCCGCCGACCGTCAAGCACAGGAACGCGCCGGTCGCAGGGATCGACACCTGCGGGAACAGGCGTGAAGGCAACCGCCACAAGGGCCGCTAGCGGGTCCACTGCACCCGCCGCTTGCTCCACCGAAACGGGTTGGCGGAACGTGTACTCCGGCAAGGACCAAAGGCGCAGGCGCTCATCGCCGATACCGCGGAAAAGCTCTGTCCGCTGATTGTCTTCGTCATCATCATAGTCGAAATTGTAGTAATAACTGCTGATGATCTCGGCGCTTGGCCCGAACAAGCCTGCAGCGTTGGCTGTTGCTTCGCCATCCGAGAACCACCGCGCAACGCCGCGCTGCTCCATCTGGTAGTCGACTGTATAGCCCTCTTCGGAAAGCATCACGTCGATGAAAACCCGCCCCACATCAAAACCAGCCAGCTCACCTTTCAGTGTCGTGACAAAGCGTGTGCCATCGCCCAGCGCATAAGGTGACGCGCCCAAGGGCTCGGGCATCGGATCCACTGCAAAGAGGGATTGCCAGCTTTGCGTGCCAGGATCAGGGAAGGGGCCTTCATCAAAAGCGCCTGCCGAAGTGGACAGGGCGAGAGCGCCCAAAACGGCGACAAAAACTTGCGCAAAACACGTCATAGAAATTCGCTTGTGACCCACCATCACCCCCATTTTAGAACAGAGTTGCTGGACGAGTGATGAAAAGAAACCCTCAAGCCCACGACAAGTTTGTAACGCTTGACGAAGGCTGATCGTAGATGTATCTGCCGCGCTTCGAATTCTTCCGGCCTTGAGGTTGATCCATGTCCCGCGTTTGCGAGTTTACCGGCAAAAAACCGATGGTGGGGAACAATGTTTCCCACGCGCAAAACAAAACCAAGCGGCGTTTTCTGCCGAATCTGTGCAATGTTACACTTCAGAGCGAATCGCTCGGACGCAGTTTCAAATTCCGAATCACGGCCAATGCCTTACGTTCGGTGGACCACCGAGGCGGGCTCGATGCCTTCCTGACTAAGGCCAAAGACGATACGCTTTCGGACAAAGCCCGTAAAGTGAAGCGGGACATCCAGGCGGCAGCCGCTTAACCTTTTTCGGGCATCCTTTCCCATCTCGGCTGCGGGAGGATAGGATGGGTGCTGCATCACGCTTCGAGGACCGTTCAGGTCCTATCGTCGTTGAGCGGTTCTACGACCATGGTCTGACAGGCAGACAGCGGGCAGGACGCTTGTTCGCGCGCATCTTTGGTCAGGCTTTGCGGCTTATCCTCGTGGCGCTTCCTATGGTCCCGCTTTTGCTCACCGCGGTGGTGACAGTGGATCTGCCATTTTCAGCCCTTGATGGTGTCACCGAGGGCGGCGTTGTTGCTTCGACGTTCATCAGTCGGGGGGATGCGGTTTTTGCTCTCGTTTTTCTGATGTCTGTCATCATGGCGCGCCGATTCGGTGCGAGCCTCGTGACCAATGCCGCTGTTTTGGCTTGGTGTCTGACGGGGGGCGCGATGGCTGCGCTCCTGATTGAGCTTGCGCCTGAGCTGCATGCTGATGATTTTCCCTCGACGCGGGTGATCAGTGCGCTGTTGGTCTCATGGTTTTTTGCCCATGTGGTGGGTGTGCAGGTTTATGATTTGACCCGCGGCGGCGCCTGGTGGCGGGCGCCTTTCTTCGGTGCGCTGACAGGTTTCACGTTCCAGGCTGTCCTCTATTTCCCGATTGCTTATGCGGGGGCAGGCGCGCCATGGGTCTGGTGGCTCACCGCCGATATCATCATCATGGCGACGGTGTCAGCGGTTTTCGTCTTCGTCTATGCTCTCTTCAGGGGTCTCATCCGCCCCAGGTCCGGGCTTGGCGGGCGCTAAGGGGCAGTTCGATTTGATCCGTAAGGTGATCAGTACGGTGCGCTGGGCTGGGTTGAAATTGTCATCGGAGACAAGCAGCAAATTCTCTCCACCGTCCTCGGAGCGGTAGAACGCGATCCCCTCCATATTATCAGCGCCATCAAAAAACGTCATCCGCCCCAGCACCGCCGGGACCAAGGTTTCGCCTTCTGCGTCCATCACCCGCGAGGTGGGAAGCACCGTGAGACGAGCCCTTGGCCCTAATGTCGGGCTGAACGCGCGTTCGAGAATAAAAAGCCGATTGGTCTTTTGATCCGCGGCGATGTCGGTAACGCTGAAATTGTCTTTAGGCTGATAGTCTGCAATGGTTGTTGCCGTGCTACCCATCAAATGCTGAACCACGGCATGGCCATCGTCGTTCAGTGATTCCGTGATCAGCAGCGCACTCTCAGGGCCAAGGGCCACGGCGGCCTCAAACCCGCCATTGCCTTTCAAGCTTTCAAGCGCTGACAGATCGGCAATCTGTTCCGTAATCTGAAAACCCTGGTCACCTTTGACCACATGAATAGCATCGTTTTGCCCCTCGCGGGTGATGAGGAAGCCGTCGCCTCTTCGGGTCAGGGCTTCTGTATCGCCGTTACGTTTGGTGAGCGGCTCACCGTTTTGGTCAAGGATCGTGTGGCTGACACTATCCTCAAGACCGGTCACGGCGCCGTTCGCATCGAGGGTGGCTGTCGCCGTGACGATATGGCCGTTGTCCGCAAGAATGGTGAGGGCACCGGTTTCGGCATCAAGTTCCACACCCGAATAACCGCCGAAACTGTTCGGCCCCGTCAGCGTGTGGCCCGATGTGACGGTCAGACAGCCGACATCGTCGAGATCGGCAAAAGGTGCGATGTTGACATCAATCGGCGTTCCTGCCGCAAGCATTGCGGCGATGGTGAACACGTTCATCTTCAATCCCACCTAACAATCAAAGTTATCTGGCGATGAAATCGGGCTCTGTCACCCTTGGGAAACCTGAAGGAATGTTATAGTATTGGCATTCGTTGAGGGTTTGATCAGTACCGCGCGCCTCGCACGCCGTGGTGGCGCTTGGGCTGATGGCCTTCCTCCTCGAACAAATCAGCCAGATGTTCGGTGATCGCCCCGCCCAGCTGGTCGACGTCGGAAATCGTCACGGCACGGCGGTAAAAGCGTGTGACATCGTGGCCAATACCGATGGCCAGAAGTTCCACCGGCGAGGTGGTTTCGATCTTGGCAATCACATCGCGCAAGTGCCTTTCGAGATAGGACCCTCCGTTGGCGGAGGAGGTGGTGTCATCCACCGGCGCACCATCGGAAATAACCATCAGGATACGGCGCGCTTCGGGACGTGCCATCAAACGGTCATGGGCCCAGAGAAGGGCTTCGCCGTCGATATTCTCTTTGAGAAGCCCTTCTTTCAGCATCAGCCCAAGGTTGTCGCGGGTTCGGCGCCAGGGCACCGAGGCAGGCTTATAGATAATGTGGCGCAGGTCATTGAGCCGCCCAGGATGGCGGGGGCGGCCGTCCTTGACCCATTGCTCGCGCGATTGTCCGCCCTTCCAAGCCATCGTCGTGAAGCCCAGGATCTCAGCCTTGACCGCACACCGTTCAAGTGTCCGTGCAAGGATATCTGCGCAAATGGCGGCAACGGTGATCGGCCGCCCGCGCATCGAGCCTGAATTGTCGAGAAGAAGCGTGACGGTGGTGTCGCGGAACTCCTGCTCCTGCTCTTGCTTGAAGGAGAGGGGCTGAAAGGGGTCGGCGACGATGCGGGCGAGGCGTGCTGCGTCGAGAACACCCTCGTCCATATCGAACTGCCAGGCACGGTTTTGCTGCGCGAGAAGACGGCGGTGCAGCTTGTTGGCAAGCCGGGCCACCACAGCGTGGAGGCTCTCAAGCTGCGAATCCAAGGTCTTGCGCAGGCGGGCCAGCTCATCGGGGGGGCAGAGGTCCTCCGCATGCGCCACCTGGTCAAACTCGGTGGTGTACGCCCCATAAAGCTCGCCGCTATCCCCTGGATTGTCACGCCGCATGAGGGGTGCGTCATCACCGACTTCATCCCGCGGGTCGCCGTCTTCGAGCTGTTGGGGCTGGTCGGACAGGTCCGCTTCACCATCATTGGCCTCGCCGAAATCAGGCGTTTGGTCCTGACCGTCGCTTTCGTCCATGGCTTCGGATTGATCGTCGTCGTCCTCGCCCTCTTGGTTTTCATTCTCGGCGTTGTCGGGGGGTGCGTCGTCTTCCTCTTCGCTTTGATCCTCATCACCCTGACGGTCGCCAAGATCGAGGGCGTCGATCAAGTTGCGGCTCATCTCGGAGAAAGCTTCTTGGTCGGTGTGCGTATCGGTTTCGCGCAGAGCATTGAGCGCCTCACCGACTTTGGCATTGATCTCCTCACGCCACTGATCAACCAGCGCCGAGGCAGCGTCGGGCGTCGGGCGGCCTGTCATCTGCTCCCGCGCCATCAGCTCGATGATGTCTTTGATCGGAACATCCTGCCGGTCTTCCATCCGGCGGTAGCCTTTTTCTTCAAGCCGCCGGTCGAGCGCCGCGTCGAGATTGTCACCGATACCGGAGAGGGCGTTGGCGCCCAGGGCTTCGCACCGCGCATCTTCGAGTGCTGCGAAAAGCGCGCGACCTTCAGGGTTCACCGGTTGCAGCTTGGTATGAAGCCCCGCGTCATGGTGGGCTAGGCGCAGGGCGGCGGCATCGGCGTGGCCCCGGCTGATGGCCACCCGCTTAGCATCGAGCCGGCGCGGCGGTAGGGGCAGGCGCGCCTCGGTCCCTGTCACCACCGGCTCATCGCCGCCGAACTTCACGTCCGTCTCGGGTTCGGCCGAAAGTGCGCGCGTGGTCTGACTGATGACCCGCTTGAAACGTTCATTGGGGCTTTCATGGTGGTCCATGAAAGCCTCTTAAAGCTTGAAAGCTTTGTCCGTCACCCCATAGGTGTTGCGCGGCGCTTTCGACGCAGCACCAGTGCCGCACCGACCGTGAACAACAGACCCGCCGTTGGGAGCGGTGTTTCCCGAATGGTGTCAGCACTCACGAAGCTTGGCGCTTGGAACGCAATTTCGCCAATGGCGCCGCCTTTGTTGAAATCAAACACAGCGCGCGTGACGTTGCTCGCGAAGAATTCGATGAATTCATAGCTGTTGTTGGCGCCAGCGAATTGGTTGCTGACTGAGCCGAGCGAACCATTGTCGTCAAAAAGCTCGAGCGAGATTTGACCGACCTTGTTCATGTCAAAAGCGATGAAACTTTCAAAGACGATCGGGACATCGAAAACGAACTCCATGAAACCGCCGCTGCTGGCATCGTCGACATTGGAGCTGTTGCCATCCTCGGAGAGGACAACGATGTTGCCAGGGGCAATATCGTCCCCGCCGCGAACATCTGTAAACGGTCCGCCGAGATCAGGGTCAGCCTGAGAAGGCGTCCGGCTATCGTAGATCATAGCGCCGTAGCCGTCATTGGATGCGCCCGTGACCGAGACCGTCACACCGTCGATGACCATATCGCCGACGATATCACCTGCCGAATACTCTTCAAAGCTGATAAGGGCGGCTTGAGCGGCTCCTGTGGAGAGCGCCAAACATGCAAAACATAATCGCAACATAAAACCTCGCGTCAAAGTTGTCTTCTCGACGTTAGGTTGCGAATGTTAGCTCCGTGTAAAGGAATGCGGTTAACGAGCCCGCTGCCTCATAAAGTGAGGCAGTCAGCGGAATTTTCACCGAAACATTGAGGATCCTAGGGCTCTCCAAGGGATATGCGGTGCAGTTTGGCTCCCGTCGTCAGACGTCGAGTGCATCCGCTGCGAAAGCGGCATTGTCCTGGATGAATTGGAACCGCGGCTCGGCCTTTTTGCCCATGAGGCGTCCGAAGAGGTCGGTGGCATCGGTGGAGTCCTCGGGCAATTTCACCCGCGCCAATTGGCGGGTGGCGGGGTTCATGGTCGTGTCCTTGAGATCCTTGGCGTTCATCTCACCAAGGCCCTTGAAGCGTCCGATATCGACTTTCGCGTTGGCGTTGAACTCCTCCGCCCGCAGACGTTCGCGCTGCTCGTCATCAATAGCATAAACTGTCTTGCCGTTGTGGCTGAGACGATAGAGCGGGGGCTGCGCCAGATAGAGGTGACCTGTACGGACGAGTTCGGGCATTTCTGCGAAAAAGAGCGTCATGAGGAGAGCGGCAATATGGGCACCGTCCACATCGGCGTCAGTCATGATGATGACCTTATCGTAGCGCAGGTCAGCCAAATCAAAATTGTGACCGAGGCCCACACCGAGGGCCAGGGCGATGTCGAGAACCTCCTGGTTCGCCATGATTTTGTCGCGGGTGGAGCTTGCCACATTGAGGATCTTGCCGCGCAAGGGAAGGATCGCTTGCTTAGCGCGGTCTCGCGCTTGCTTGGCCGAGCCGCCCGCTGAGTCGCCTTCGACTAGGAAAATTTCCGTGCCCGACCGATCTTTCGCGGTGCAGTCCGCGAGCTTGCCAGGCAGGCGGAGTTTTTTCATGGCGCTGGCGCGCTGCACCTCTTTTTCCCGGCGTCGGCGCTGGCGCTGCTCGGCCTGGTCGATGACGTGGGTGAGGAGCTTTTCAGCCTCCTTCGGATGATCCGCTAGCCAATGGTCAAAGGCGGGACGAATGGCGCTGTCCGTCAGTTTGGTCGCCTCATTGGTGGCGAGTTTGTCCTTGGTCTGCCCTTGGAACTCAGGGTTGGAGACGAAGACAGACAGAACCGAGGCTGCCGTCCCCAGAACATCTTCAGGGGTGACCTGGCCAGCTTTTTTGTTGCCGATCATCTCAGCATACGCCTTAAGGCCGCGGGTCAGGGCCTGGCGCAACCCCTGTTCATGGGTGCCGCCTTCGGGGGTGGGGATGGTGTTGCAATAGCTCGAGGTGAAACCATCCGCCATCTGACCGGATGGCGCCTCAAAACCGGCCGGGCCCCAGGCGACGGCCCATTCCACCGTGCCATGGCCACCTTCGCGCTGGACTTTGCCGGTGAAGGTGTCCGCCGTCACCGTCGGACGCTCACCGATGATGGAAGCCAGATAATCCTTCAGCCCCGCATCGAATTTGAGGACATCCTTCTGGGGTGTTTTGTCATCGCCCTTGAGGCATGCGGCATCGCAGGACCAGCGCACCTCCACACCGCCAAAGAGGTAAGCCTTGGCCTTGGCCATGCGGTAGAGACGCGCGGGTTTGAACTTGGCTGTCTTGCCAAAGATCTCCGGGTCAGGATGAAACCGCACGGATGTCCCGCGCCGATTGGGTGCCTTGCCCGCTTTTTTAAGGGGTGAGGTGGGCACACCCTTGGCAAAGGTCTGGCGGTAAAGCTGCCCATCCCGCGCCACCTCGACAACGCATTCATCCGTCAACGCATTGACCACGGAAATGCCAACACCGTGCAACCCGCCCGACGTGGCGTAAGCCTTGTTCGAAAACTTGCCCCCGGCATGGAGGGTGGTCATGATCACTTCGAGGGCGGACTTGGTTTTGTATTTTGGGTGCTTGTCCACAGGAATACCGCGGCCATTGTCAGTCACCGTGAGCATACCATCAGCGTCAAGATGAACCTCGATCCGCGTAGCATGACCGGCCACGGCTTCGTCCATCGAATTGTCGAGCACTTCGGCAAAGAGATGATGCAGAGCACGTTCGTCCGTACCCCCAATATACATACCAGGCCGCTTACGAACCGGCTCTAGACCCTCAAGGACCTCGATATCCTTGGCGCTGTAGCTGTCTTGATTTGCGGATTTTCGCGTGCGTGCGGAGGCGGACATAAGGTTTCCGGCTGAAGAGCTTGAAGATCTGAAGCCACGAGCGTTACGCTGTTCTGCCCCAGGAGGAAAGCGCTAGCGTCTCTAACCGCGAAAGTGGATCACCGGTTTCGCGTTCGCAAGAGGCCAATATAAAAACGGCTCTAGCGAAGCCGCCGGGGCTCACGAATTTTGCGCATCATCGGCGGTGGCTCATCAGCAGCTGACGCCTTCTCACCTGGATCGCCTATATCCGTTTCATGCAGGGGTTCAGCGATCGGATCGGGTAGGACTTCCTCAGCTTTGTGGAAAAATTCATTCACCGTTGCATGGCGGCGACGCCATTTCTGCACCAGCCGAGCCACCATGGGGTTGGATCCGATCAACGTAACAAAGCCTAAGAAAATCAGAATGATGCCCAGCGGGATAGGGGAAATCATCAAGGGCAGACCGATGACGATCAGGACAAAGCCCAAGACACTTCCAACAACCCGCCAAATCATCGTCATGCGCTCCGCAATTGCCTGAAACATAGGGGCATGGCTCTCGAAAGCCAGGTCTGACACGGGGTCTTCACGACCATTTTCATGACAAATTCAGTGGGCAAAAACATCAAGGGGCCGTTGGGGAATGATCGCCTGGTGATCAACATCACAGAGGACGGCACGCATCATCACTCCTTGTTGGGTCGCTAAGGCGAGGCCCTCCGCGTAGGCCGGATCGAGATCGCCCGCAGCGGTCACACCGGCGGCATCGCTGCGTTGCACGACGAAGAGCAACATGGCGCGGTGGCCCTCATCCACCATGCGCCCAAGCTCTCGCAAATGTTTGAGACCGCGCGTCGTGACGCAATCAGGGAACTCCGTGATCCCATCATCGCGGCGCAGAAGGTGGCAATTCTTCACCTCAATGTAGAGATCGCTTGCGCCCCTTTGCAAAAGATCGATGCGCGACCGCTCCTCACCGTAGCGCACCTCTTTTTCGAGGGGGACATCCGCATCCGCACCGTCGATAAGGCCCATCGAGATGGCTTCCGCCGCCAGTTTGTTGGGGTGGTTGGTGTTCACCCCCACCGGCGTTAGCCCTTGGGGCCCATCGCATTCCACGATTTCCAGGGTCAGCGGCAGCTTGCGCGCTTTGTTCTTCGACCGGCTGACCCAGCAGCGCGCGCCTTCGGGCGCTACGCCCAACATGGCGCCGGGATTGGGGCAGTGCACCGTCTCCTCCCGGCCACCCGGCCAGGCGATGTCAGCCAGAAAACGTTTGTAACGGCGAAGGAGGATAGCTTCCTCAAGCGGCGGGTTAAAATCCATGGGGCCGGGCTAGAGTATCCGTCATGATCAAGCCACTCTTGGCGACCATTCGCGATTATCTCTGATGAGGGTGTTTGCGAGGATGACAAGCTTTCGCATGATGGCAGTGATGGCAACTTTTGGGGGTTTGCCGCGGGCGGTGAACTCTTTGTACTTATCGTTGAGGTCTGGATTGAACCGGGCGGCGACGAGTGCCGGCATGTAGAGCGCCTGGCGAACGTTGACCCGGCCGCCGGAGACGAAAGCGCTACTGGCGCGCTTGCCGGACTGACGGGTGATGGGCGCGGTGCCTGACAGGGCGGCTGCTTCCTGCGCTTTCAGAGTGCCAAGCTCAGGCATGTCGATGAGAAGGGCGAAGGCCGAACGAGCGGCAATGCCGGGGATCGAGACGAGGATAGCGAACTTACGGCGCAGGTCATCATCCGCATCGATCAGTGAGAGGATGGCTGCCTCGATCTCTTTCAAGTGGCTTTCAATGGACGAAAGGCGCTGGCGGACATGTCGCTTCAGGAGCGGCGAAGTCAGAGTCTTCTCGCGGTTCTTGGCGGCGGTGCGGTCCTTGATGAGGGCGGTCCGGGCGACGTGCAGGTCCTTGAGATCACTGATGATCTTCGACGGCGCTGCGTGAACATCGGGTTCAACCAGCGCACCGAAACGCGCCAGCATGGCGGCGTCCATGCGATCGGTCTTGGCGCGGTGTCCGATCGCCTCGCCGAAGCGCTTGGCCCGGCGCGGGTTGACCTTGCAAAGTGGCAGGCCGGCCTCGCCCATCGCGCGCTCGAAGGCGCGGTGATAAGGGCCCGTCGCCTCGAAAACGAGGCGGGCGACGGGCTTGCCAACGATCCATCTCAGGATCGCCCTGAAGCCTTTTGGCGTGTTCTCGAACTGACGGTGATCGCCCGCCGGGTGAAGGTGGACGTCGAGGGTGTCTTTCGAAACGTCAACGCCGATGGTAATCTCCGTCATCTTTCCTGCCTCCGCTTGTCATGCGGGCCTCAAAGCCCCTGTATCCGTTCAGGCCGATGGGAAAGACGAGGGCGATCAAACTCTAGCTCGGAGCGTAAAACCTCCCGCATCGTGACGATCCGTCCCTCGCCGCCGGCCGGGAGCTGTCACTCCCGGCGGCGGTGCCAATATCTCCCAATCAGCACGGAAAGTCATAAGACAAGCATCTTGCAGCGAAAGTGGATCACCGGTCTGAGAAGACGTGACACCTTTTCGAAGGACGTTGCCGGGGTTAACCGGGGCGCTATGACTGATATAACCCCTCAAGCCGCTTGCTTGCTCATCGGTGATGAGCTCCTTTCCGGACGCACCCAGGACCTCAACGCCCATCATCTGGCGCGCGTTCTCGCTGATCGCGGCGTGCCGCTCATCGAGATCCGCGTTGTGCCCGATCAAGAGGACGCCGTCATCCGTGCCCTTCATGATTTTCGTGAAACAGCGGACTTGATCTTCACATCAGGAGGCATTGGTCCAACCCATGACGATATCACCGCCGATGCTGTCGCCAAAGCCGTGGGCGTAGCGATCGATGAGCGCGAAGATGCACTCGAGATGCTCCGTGCCCGCTACGAAGCGCGCGGCGAAGAGCTGACACCACCCCGCCGACGCATGGCCCGCATCCCCGAAGGTGCCGAGCTGATCCCCAACACAGTCTCCGGCGCGCCGGGCTTCATCATCGACAACATCCACGTGATGGCCGGTGTACCGGCTATCTTCCAAGCCATGCTCGCCTCACTCGACGATAAGCTTCCAAAGGGGCCGCAGGAAACGGTCTTCACCGTGACCGGTGAGCTCGGTGAGAGCAACCTTGCCGAAGGCCTGCGTGATCTTGAAGCCGCCCTCAAAGGCCTCAAAATTGGCTCCTATCCTGGAAAAACCGGCACCGGTGGACCCTTGGCGATCGTCTGCCGCTCACAAAACCGCAAGACAGCGGAACAAGCTGCGCTAGCTGTGACGGGCCTCTTCGCCGCGCAAGGCGTGGCCGCTGAGCTGACCGAAGGCGATGACCGGTCATTCTAACCGTTGCAGTTGCGCGCGGCACACGCTCTAACGACTTCTCTTTGCGGGCGTGGCGGAATTGGTAGACGCACCGGACTTAAAATCCGGAGCCAATGGCGTGCGGGTTCGAGTCCCGCCGCCCGCACCACTTTTTTAAGCGGCCGCCTAGGGTTCTCTGAACACGTTTTCAGCCGGCCGATGCGCTGACGAATTCCAATAGGTTTTACACTGATTTTTGTTCAAAGGTTTCAGACGAAGATTTCAAGACGTCATAGATGGCTTTGGGTTCAGTTCGAATCGAGTGATAGAAATTCTATCAGTTTTGGAGTTTGACATGTGTCCACTGCATAGCTCTTCCTGGGTTTAAGCGTATGCGATCGAACGTGATCATTCTGCAGCTTCCTCAAGAGAGTGTGTGATAAAATCAGCACGCTAACAGAAAACAAAGTTTTCCTTGTCATAAATATGTTGACGAAAAAGTGGGCGCAGTCAAAAACTTAAAAATTGAGTTTAAGCTCAATTATTCATATCGTGGGAGGCGGCTACAATGGCACCAGCTAGAACAAAATTTGAGAACAGATATCTTCGTGTGGGGACAAGCATTTGCGCTCTTAGCGCAGCTTTGCTTATGCAAAATGCTGCAGCGCAAACATCGTCTGCTGCGGCCGTCGCGGACGAAGAGATCGACACAATTATCGTTACGGCCAACAAGCGTGAGCAGAGCCTTCAGGATGCTGCCCTCGCTGTCAGTGTTGTGTCGACAGAAACTCTTGAAGGTCCGAATATTGTCAATCTGACGGATATTTCCAACAGGATTCCAGGCCTGACGGTGACCCAGTCTAGTGCGGTGCAAAATACCGTGTCTATCCGTGGTCTGACACCAACAAGCGTGCGTGTGAATAGTTTTCCCCTCGTTTCGACCTATATCGACGATGTGCCTATTTCGGAGTCGGCAACTCCTAATATTGCCAGCTACGACCTCTCTCGGGTTGAGGTTCTGCGTGGTCCGCAGGGAACCCTCTATGGTGAAAGTTCGTCTGGCGGTACGATCCGTTATGTGACCAATGCACCAGAGATTGGTGAGTTCAGTGCCAAAGGTGATGCTCGTTTGGGTTTCATTGAGGATGGTAATGAAATTTATGAGGTGCGATCGGCGGTTAACGTTCCACTTTCAGATATTGCAGCCCTTCGCCTTGTAGGGACTTATATCGATCACGGCGGTTTCGTGAACAACGAATTCCTCGACCGTGACGGTATTGATGCTTATGATATGTTTGGCTTTCGTGGCTCCTTGCTTGTTGAGCCAACGAGTGATCTTTCCGTTCGTTTAACAGGTATGTACCAAGAGTTTGATGGTGGGGATAATCCGCGCGTTTATCCCAATGATGTCTCGCAGGCTTTGATACCCACTATTCCTACCACGGGAGACACTGAAGGCTATCAACAGTTTCAAGGGATCCAACAACAAGAGTTGAGTGTTATCAACCTAACTATTGATTATGATATTGGGCCAGGAACTCTGACATCAGCAACATCATATTATGATAAAAAAGATACAGTCCGTTCTGACGAAGTTGAAACGACTTTTAACCTCAACGGATTCTTAGGCGGAGCTGTTTTTTTGCAAGATGGCACAGACGTTGGTCTAGATGCTGGTATTGAAGTTTTCAGTCAAGAATTGCGCTATACAGCAAGACTTGCTGATAGGTTAGACCTGACGCTTGGTGGTTATTATCGCAAGCGCGAGCAAGATAGTTTCATTGCAGCACAGTCAGAGGAATTTGGAGCTATTGTCTCAGGCTTCTTTGGTGTAAACTTTGATGGTCTTGTTCAACGTGCAACAGAAGCTTCAACCTATGAACAATTTTCAACCTTTGCGCAAGGAACATACAGTTTAACCGACACGTTCCGGGTCACTGCTGGTCTTCGTTATTATAATGAAGATGTGAGTGGTGAAGCAGTTTTGGAACAGGTAAATCCTGCTACTTTCCAGCTTGCTGTGGTAGCTCCTAATATTGCTGATGATACCGAAGCTGGTTTTCTCTTCCGTGCAGGGTTAGAATACGACATTTCACCTGATATTCTTGTCTACACCAATTTTAGCCAAGGTTATCGTCCAGGTGGTGTGAATGCTCGGTTCAATCCTTTCGTAGGACCTGAATTCTCACCGCGTACCTTCGATGCTGACTTTGTTAATTCTTACGATCTTGGCCTCAAAACCGAGTTCTTCAATGGTCGTACGACACTTAATATTGAAGCATTTTATATCGATTATGAAGATCCTCAATTTACGGATACGCGTGATCCACAGTTCACACCAACGACCAATGCTGGAGCGGGCGAAAGCTATGGTGTTGAGGCTGAATTCTTTGCACGGTTAACCGATGATTGGACTTTGGGTGGGTCATTTGCTTATGTCGATGCTCAATTCACTGAAAATGGCCTACCTATTCCGGGAGGTGGCTTCGTTATCAATGATGAGCAAGACTTCATTGGCTTCCGCGACTTCTCTGCTAACCTTTATTCACAGTATAGAATCTCGTTACCTGAATGGGGTGGCGATGTCGTCCTGAATGGCGATGTTAGCTATGCAGGGGAAGCTCTCGGTAACTTCAATGCGATGAACAATCCTAACTTCAACGTTCTTGGTGATTACGTTTTGGCCAATGCGTCAATTGAGTATGATGCTGGAACTTATGTCATCGGTGTGTTCGCGAACAACCTCACGAATGAATTCATTGAGTTGGGCGGAAACAACCTCTCCGGTATCGTCCGGAATGATCCGCGCACGGTCGGTGTCCGCGTAGGATTTGACTTCTAGTTATAGAATAGAATGTGGAAGAGCGTCTGTCTTTATGACAGGCGCTCTTTTATTTTGGGTCGTACGAGAGCTGTTTCAGTGATCTGCGAGCTACTGAAACAGCTCTCGCTTCTTGACCAGTCGCGTTTTCGAACCGCCAAACCGGCTCCACTTTGGCTGAAAACGCTCTAAGTTTCGGCTTTGGTGTTCACGTCTTCTGCTCAGAGACAAGTGGATTGGTGAGGAGTTGGCCTATGGGAAGGTCCTCAG